>JALOBO010000147.1 GCA_023228225.1 Clostridia bacterium | reverse complement strand
ACCATTAGTAGGAATAGCAGCACCGTAATAATCTTCTGTTAACCCTACATCTACTCCAGCACCCATACAAGGGCTTCCGGCCTGTAAATGGAAATCGTTATTAATAACATCTACAAGTAATGGATTACCTATTATAGCATTATCTCCTTGACCCCCATTTCCAATTGTTTCTTGATTTTCAAAACAACAATTACTTTGAGTTATTGACACACCAATACCTCCATAAGAATGAAGTCCAACTCCTCCTGCGCCATCAGGATAATAGATATTGTTTCTTGCAATAACTGTTGTTCTATCTACCCAAATACCTCTTAGAGAACATTTATAAAATGTGTTATTAAATACTCTGGTATTCAAAGGAGAACCTTCATTATAAGCAATACCTACACCAGAAGTACACTCTTTGAAGACATTGTGGTGGATAAGATAATTTTTAGAAGCAGGGCCAGCAACTCTAATACCTGCTGTCTTACCCAAAAAGGTATTATACCTATAAGTAATACCATCTCCAAATCCAGCAAATATACCCCAACCAACATTATTATCGGCTCTTGTTTTAAATGTACAATATTCAACAAGTCCATAACTATTTGTATTAGATGTAGGTGCTGAACTTTGAATTAAACAAAATTTATTACCTGTCCATGCATCTGTCCTATCAATAGTGGTATGATGAATATGATAATTACTCCAATTACCATCTAATTGAATACCATCTCCAGGAGCACTCATTCCTATTGAACGAAAACCTCTTTCAGCACCAGCATAATCTTGATTTACATGATGTATATTACAATAACCAACCTCTAGATTTGTATTTCCTACTAAATACATACCATCAGCACCACAATCATATACTTCACAGTTTAAGATTTTCCAATTAGTTCCACCTCCTCTAATACCCATACCATCTGGGCCTATCTGTCGGATATTATGAACTTTACAATTATAAATAGTATTATTCGTACCAGAATAAGATTGGATTAAAGCCATTATGGATTTACTTAAATCACCCATAATATCCAAATTAGCCAACATAGAACTAACAGTATTATTATAATTAACTCCTGATGTACCACCACCTTGATAATGAAATATAGGTCTATCTCCTTCTTCATAAGATGTAATAAACACATTTGTAGTATTAGCTAAATTCAATGGCGTAGTGCTTGATAGTGTAGTATTAGATTTCAATTTATATGTAGTATTACTTACTATACCACTTTCAACAAATGAATTGTAAGGATTACCAATAGTCCCATTACGACCACTTGCAGAATTAGTTGAGTCAATATAAATTGAGTCATCTACTATAGGCTCAAGAGTAGTAACTGTTTCCACATTACTAGGTTCACTTATATTGCCAGCGGCATCTTTTGCCCTGACTGTAAAGTTGTATTGTGTGTTAGCTGTTAAACCTGTGATAAAAGCTGTTAAGCCTGTAACAGTTTCAGCTAAGGTCGCTCCATTAAACACGTCATACCCAACAACTCCTACATTGTCGGTAGAAGCCGACCATGTAAGAGTAAGAGTAGTTTGCGTTACGCTTGAAGCTGTTAATCCTGTAGGAGCACTAGGGGCTTCTATGTCAGGAGTCACCGATGGTGGTCTAGTTCCACCTCTACCAAATGCAAATGTTAGTCCCATGTTACCATCCTACATTAAATGAAATATGTTGATTAGATAGAATACCGTTAGCCAACACCCCTGAACTATTCCATGTTTGAATAAGAAATTCATCACTATTGGTTCTGGATATTTTAACAGTACCTACAAAAGTTGTCCCATTATATACGTGAGCAGTTTCACTAACAGGGTCAGTTTTATTAATAGTTAATCTATTTGTACAAATAAGTTTATAATTGCCAACACTTACATACGCTGTAGTAACAGTTTGACGTGTAGTGTTCAGAATTTCGTTAACTGTTGGAATTGAAGTTCCAGTCTGGGTTAACAAACCTGACCACGAGTATTTGTAATCATCTATAATAGATTTTAAATTTAAACCTCTAGTAGCACTAGTATCTAAAGCTATATCAGAAATATATACAGTTCCTCCATTTGTTATACATCCTATTAATCTAATACCTAATACAGAATTAGATAATATATTTATTTTAAGTACTGAATTTGAATTATATCCATCTTTACCATTAACTAAAGTATCAGTTACTATAGTAGCATTTCCACCTGTATCATAAGTTACAACTTGTATACGTTTTGGTAAATTTCCATCAAAAGATAGATAAAATTCTCCCTTCGATGTACCGTTATGAAATACTAATTCTACAAAATCTTTATTAGCATCAGAACCTGTACCAAACGTATATGATGTGGCATATGCATAATTTCTAAGAATTGTTTCACTTCTTGATATAATTATATTAGTTGACTCTACTTCACTACCCATAACAGGTGTTGGGCTATCAAAATTAATAAGATTTCCATTATAAGCTTTTATACTAAAAGTCCCAGAAGTAATATCATAACCAGTTAGTGCATTATGAAGTTCAGATAAAAAGTATTGCCTATTTGACTTCTCCATTAAAAGTCTTACTTTGCTTTGGTTGTCAACTCTATAAGCTGGTTGAGGTTTGAATAGTGGACTTGAATAATAAATGGAATTGCTTCTTAAAGAGTCCCCAACTAATTGCATACCATTACAATGAATCATTGTACCCCTACTACCTGTGTATCTACCACTACCTACTTCCCATTGAAAGTCTCGTGCAGTTAAATCCCAATTAAATGTATTTAGAATATTAGGTGTCCAAAATTCAGCCTGATACATATCTTGTTCTTCATAGGCATACACATCTCTATTTTGTGTATAACCAACAAACTCACTTGAAAATCCACTTTCAACATGATACGCTTGTTTAGTTCCGTCACATTGAACATGAAAATAATTAACACCTATCCAAGTAGAACTATATGCACCAACCATAGAATCAAGATAAATACCATATGGGATAAATCTAATTTTTCCCTTTAATGTAAAATTAGCTAAATGACCATATTTAGTATTACCTGATGTATCCCAGTGAAAAGCCTTACCAGAAGCACCTAATGCTGCATTCCCATGATAGCTACCAACGATATCTACATGGCAACATCCACGTAATATTTTAGCAGTTTCAGCTTTAACTTTAATTACATCTTTATGGTATGTACCTACACCTTTCACGTCAAGCACTCCACCATAAAGAAAAACATCAGAAAACCTTATATCAACTAAATCTATTTGTTGATTAGTGTAAAGTCTGAAATGGTCTGGTTTAATTGCAGCTATTGGCATTACAGGGTCATCATCGTGTTCCATCGGAGACGTTCCAAAATCAATTGTTTTAGGTTTATTATATATGATTGTTTTGGTAGTATAATAAAACCCTACAAGTGGCACAATTTTGAATGGAGATTCATTAGCTGCATTTATAGCATCCCCACAATCGTTAGTATAATCTGATAAACTCACACTTGCTTTAGCACCAAACCATTCATAGTTACATTCTGTATTAACCCATGTACCAGCAAATATAGTAGTAGAGCTGAATATTTGAATAGGTTTGGTATTTATTATTTTAGTACTATTTCCTGTGATAGTACCAGCATTAAGTAATGCACCACCATTAAAGTACAATGTACAGTTATTGGGAAGTGTGAAATTAGCTCCAGCTAAATCATGCTGAAAAGCTACTTCAATAATCTTATTGGCAAACGGTGAAAGATTAAGTGTAGTAAATACAAAAGTTTCAGGTAAGTATTCAGTATTACCCATAACAACTGCAAACTGATCATTTATATTATTTCGTACCTGTAATCCTGTTTGGCCGGTGACACCATCACCACCTGTTAATATATTGTCTGTATGTTTCATTAATAAATTGTTTTAAAAGTGAATTTTTTAATTAAAGTCTGTTTTGGTTTCTTTGAATTAGTCGTTAAGTCAAAGATTTCGCCAATGTGAATTTCGTATTTGTTCATCGTTTTTAAATTAAGTTTAGTGCTGATAAACCGCCCAGCACATAACAAGCGATTTTCAAAAAACATTGGGCTTATATATAAGCACGTAATTTGAAAATTAAATGGTCATTTTTAAGAGACAACATATTAGTTTAAAGCCCACCAGCCACGTCAAGGCTTGTTGTATATGGTGAGAAACAGTGAGATTATCTGTTTTAATAATGATCTTTCTTCAAATTATACCACTATTGCGTAGTGGGTTCTTGAATTATCCACTTAAACCACCTGAGGCGCATCTAAGTAACCATCAATACCGCGTTATTGAAGCAACGCTAACTTTTACCTGTTAAAACTACTCGATGTTTTGTTTACACTTAGCCTTGCGGGCTATTAAGGGTTCGACCCCAGAACTGCACTCTACATCAAATTCCTCAAACCTTGCGAGTTATTGGAATCCTTGATTAAACCGAAGTTTTCAAGGGTTAGGTATCTTATCATCCTAACAGGGGGAAG
>JALOBO010000146.1 GCA_023228225.1 Clostridia bacterium | reverse complement strand
TTTATGAGAATAACATAAAAGCCAAAAGACGACCAACCATCGTCATTTCATTCTAATCAAAGGAGGTATATGAATGGAAGAAAAAGAAGTTAAGTTTGAACTCGAAGTTGTCAACGACAAAGAACGGGGAGTGCTCAAATTGGGCGACTATGAAAAGTCGCTAAAAGTTGCCGATGAAATCTTGGCAAAAAATCCCGTGTTCGTTATCGAAGACGATGAGAGCAAGAAACTCGCCAAAGACACGAGAGCAAGATTTAACAAAGTCGCCGAGCAAGTCAATCGAGTTCGCATTGATAGTGTTGATGAGTTCACAAGAGAGTTCACGATCCAATGTAAAGAAATCGCTGACAAGTTCAAAGCGAGAGCAAATGAGTTTGGCGAGGTTATCAAACCATATGAAGAAGCTCAAAAAGTAGTCGCTGGCGAAAGTGTGTTAAAACCCAAAGTCATCACTTGCGTAGTTAAGTTCTATGATGAAAAGATTTTGAAAAAGTTAGCCGACTTTTGCACGAAAAACGGCTGTGAATTGTCTGTTAAATAAGGAGGAAATATATGGCAGAAGAAAACAATTTAGTCATCAAGTCCGCTAAACAAGAAGTGGCGGCGGCAATTAGCAATACAACTATTGCTGATAGCATTTTGTCATCGTTCAACAAGTTAGTCACACAAGACCAATTACGCTTCCCACAAGGGTATGCGTTAGGCAATCAATTAAAGTTGATGTATCTCTCGCTGATGCAAAATAGCGTCATCGGTAAAGCAACACCGCAAAGCATAGGCGAAGCGTTAAGCGAAGCCACTTTACAAGGTCTTGAAGTTGATAAGAAACAATGCTATTTCATCGTTTATGGCAACAAGTTATCAATGTTTCGCTCTTATTATGGCGACATAGCGGTTGCTAAAAGAACGGGGTTAGTCAAGGACATTCGGGCTCGTATCATTTACGAGGGCGAGCCATACGAACTCGATACCAACGATGATGGCGAAGTGGAAGTCAAAGGTCATAAAGCAATCTTGGAATCGTTTGACAAGAAAATAGTGGGTGCTTATGCGTGGGCTGAACTTCCTAATGGCAAAAGACAATATACGATTATGACATGGAAAGAGATACAAGTTAATTGGAGCAAATCTAAAAACTCATCTGGAAGTGTTCAAAAAGAGTTCCCACAAGAGATGGCTAAAAGGACGGTTATTCGCCGTTTAGTCAAAATGCTATTCAACACAGCACCTACGCTGTCGAGTGAAGCCAGCACCATTATCGCTTCTTACAATCGCACAACCGAAGAAGAATATGATAATGCCAAGCCGACTTATGGTGGCAATAAAAACGGTGTCGCCAATCAAATTGACACTGAAGAACTTGATAGCGATCCAATCGTTGAAACTAAAACCGAAATCGCAGAAGAAGAATCGCCAAAAGATGAAAAAACTTTATATGTCGATGGCGATGGACAAGCAAAACTATTTTAGTAGAAAGTATCGCAAGGGGGTTGAAACATACCCCCTACGAGAAAGGACAGTATGAACAACGCAAACAAAAAAAAGAGATTTCATTGGTTCAAACTCAAACTCTCTTTTTTGACAAGCGATAAAGTCGATATAATGATGAGCCAAAAAAGCAAAAATGGTGCTAATTATATCGTCATTTACCAAATACTTTGCTTGATGACACTAAACACAAACGGCGAATTAGCAACCCATGTCAACGGAATCACAATGAAGTGGGATGACGAAAAAATCCAACGGGAATGTAAGTGGTTTGACATTGATACAATCCGTATAGCCAAAGGACTTTTTCTCGAACTCGGTTTATTAGTGCTTAACGATAATGGCAATTTGGAAATCAAAGACCACCACGAGTTGATTGGTTATGAAACAGGAAGTGCTATTGACGCAAAAAGAAAAAGAGCTGAAAAAGCCAAGCAAAACACCGTCAAAAAGGGGAATACAAAAAATGTATCTTAATGTGTATCTCAATGTGTATTCCAATGTGTATCAAGAGTTTAGAGTATAGAGTATAGAGTTAAGAAGTAGAACATAAATAGATAAGGAATATAAATAGAATATGAAAGTTTACAATTATTCAAATCGTCAATCGTCGAGTCATAAAGAAATCAAAGAGTATTTACTTGGTATATTACCCAATGTAGATAGAATGGACTTCGAGCGAACGATGAATGAAATGTTATTTAAGGCATCTGCTATTAAAAAAATTGACAAAGAACAAGTGATAAATTGGTTAAAGACACTCGATTTTGCAACAATCAAAAACCCACTTGCTTACTTACAAAGAGCATTTCCAAATCAATTTGATAAAGGAGTGTTTGATGTCAAAGAAGAGAAAAAACCGATTATCGAAACAACTTCGCTATTTGAAGCTTTAAGAGCTAATGGGATAAGAGTCTTGCCCGAAGATACGGTCTATATTGATGTTATGCTAAACACCTTGCTCGATTTTGATTTTAGTGTAAACGATATAAAAGACTTAAATCGTAAAGTCATCGAGCATATGTTAAAAAGCAAAGATAACACTTCAACTGCGTTTATCGAATACTACAAAAAAGCAAAAAAGATTAAAGGCAACACCGATTATTGGTTAAAAGTTGAAAAGTTAGCCAAAGAAGAAGATGCTGAACTAAACTACATTCTTAAAGGTTTAGAACATCTCGGCTTAATAGTTGGTTGAAAGGAACACAATGGAAAACTTTATTATTACATTAACGCCGCAACAATGGGACTTATATGAATTGATTAAACACAACTCACTCATTGAGCGTCGTAAAACAACTCAAAAAGAGATTTGCGATACATTCCCAAATGCGTATGTGTATGTTGATAGACCAAACTCAACTGACAAATGCACTCAAATATGGGTTGACATTCAAGCAATCAATGAAAGCCCAAATCTCGAAAAGTTTATCATTACCGAAAGATATGAGTATTGGATTGGCTCGGAGCGAGAGTGTAAACGATACTTAAAGCGGTTATGGAACTCAATTAGCCCACGCCTTTTAAGGTTTCAAAATGTTGTTCGCAAAATGAAAGCAGATGGGCAAGGAAAGATAATCGGTGCGAGCAATTTACCGATTGACGATAATTCCAAAGCCAGAAGATTTATTGAAGCGTTTAACGAGTATGATCTCGAAATGATGGAGGAAAAAGAAAGTGTCAGCTAATCGAAAAGTAGCACCATGTAAAAATTGTCCAAATCGTGAAATTGGTTGTCATGGTAGGTGCGAAAAGTATCTTGCGTTTGTCGAAAGCAACGAAAAAGAAATCAACCGAAAGCAAAAGCAAAAATGGTTAAACAACATTTACTACACCAAGTCGGTAAGGAGATAAAAATGGCAAAAAAATATAAGTGGAAAACCAGAGTGGTTGTCATCAACAAGTATGGCGTCGCAACCGAAACCAAAATCATTGATAAGAGTTTAAGCGAGATTATTGATTCGCTTGGCATTAACCTTACCATTCCATTAGCGAGCGATGATTTAGTTGAAATTGGTGGCGAGCAAGTTAAGGACGATTAAAGTGCGATATGGCGATATTTAATGAGTTTAGGTTAATCGGTGTTTGCTATGGCAATGCCCGTAAAGAAATTATTGCCACAAAAAATGGCAAAAGAACTGCCTTTACACTCATAACGAAAAGCACCGCCAATAAAACCAAAAAAGTATATGTGCCAATGCTCGCCTATGGGAAGTTGAGCGATAAGGCGGCGGCAATATGTCGAAACGGCAACTATGTGGCAGTGACGGGCGAGATTGCGTCCAAAGAGTTCTTCGACCGTCAGCAAGGCGTGTCATACATAAGATTATTCTTTCTCGTTAGTGATATATCGCTACTCATCAAAGCAACACGGAAAGCAATCAACGAAGAAGAATATCGAAACTTAATTGAACTATTCGATTTAGAAACAAGCGAATACACGAAAGGAAACAAATGAAAATTACATTTACAATTCACGGCGATCCAATGGGTAAGCAAAGACCAAAAGCAACAGCGATTGGCAATCACGCAAGGGTATATACGCCCAAGAATACCATTCAATACGAGAGCAAGGTTATAAGTGCTTATAAAGAGAAGTATGGCGATAATGTCGCTTTCCAAGAGCCAAGCGAAGAAGTGTTTGCCACTATAATTGCTTACTTTCAATTACAAAAAACACACTATGGCAAGCGGGGAATCAATCAATCTGGGCTCGATAAGTTGAGCGGCAAAGTAAACCCGACGAAAGCACCCGATTGTGATAATATCGCCAAAATCGTGCTTGATGGCTTAAATGGTTTGGCATTTCACGATGATTCACAAGTGACCGCTCTATTTGTGCTTAAATGCTATGCCGAACAGCCAAGAGTAGAAGTTTGTTTAGAAAGCAAACCGAAGGAGTAATTATGAAAAAAATTAAAAAAGATGGCGACATTATCACGATCGAAATATCAAGAAATGATTTATTCGCAATCTATCTATCGCTTATGTGTAAA
>JALOBO010000145.1 GCA_023228225.1 Clostridia bacterium | reverse complement strand
AATCAATACGCATACAAATTGAACGGAACTTATGTTACACCTTATTCAAGGGGTGCTGGAAGATTTAACGAAGAAAACTTGCCCCACGCTCTAGGAACTTATGAAGCAAAGGGCTTGAATGAAACATCTTCAGTAACGTTCACAATGACTTTCTATATAAATTCATTCTTGAGTGCTATCGTTGATACATTCGCTTTAGATACCTACAATATGCAAACCGTATTTCAACTTTCAGAAACAACGCCTACAAGAACTGTAACGAATTTCAGTGTCTTAATTAAAAAGGCTGAATACTCAACAGACTTGGGCGAAAAAGCAACTGCAACATTAACGTTCTACAAGAGTTTTGTAGCATATAGTGCATAGAAAGGTGGTGTAGTGCTATGCAAGATTATCATATCTATTCACATTATGTAGCAGATGAAGGCACTCCCAAAACAAGCCCTAACTATGAGCGTAAAGAAAAGAAAACCGTTGCTGTTAAATCAATAACGAAATCTCACACTCAATCAAAGCACTCGTTTTTAAGCACAGCGAAAGTTGAAGCAGCCGTTATTGGTGCTGCTTACAAAATCAACGCTTATGTAGGTGCTTATACAGAAAATACTGTTAAACAAAGAAAAGTTCAGTTAGGCTTAACGGCTTTAGGACTTGCAAGATTAGCAGTAACAAACCCAGTAATGGCTGGAATAGGTGCAGTAGCATTTGTAGCAGACGCAGGAATTAAATATAACATAAGAATTTACAAAGAAAATCTGTCTGCTGATTATATGAAACAGTTAAGCGGTGGAACAGTAACTCAAAGGTAGGTGGGAAAATGTTTACATACGAAGTAAAGATATATGAAAAGTCATTGACTTCAACCGTAAATGTTAATTCACTTGCGGAAACCTATAAAATTGATGAGAGCCTTGATAGTGCGTTATTGACTATTCCACTTTCAACAAGAAGAACTACATTTAACCGATTTAGCCCAGTTAAAGTTACTGGAATTATTACAATGTTTATAAATTCTTGGGAAATTTCAACAGAAGCATATTGGACTGAACAAAATGCTCTTGGAAATGCAGGTGCGGGAGTAAGTTTGCCACCAGCTTCGGGTTTATTGGCTGGTTATGCTTACAGATACACAACAAGTTTAGACCCTTTAATTTATACTTATCATAGAGTATATGATGATGTTGATACAGAAGATACCTTGTACACACATTGGTGGGTATTATATACGCCTAAAGTGGTTTCTTCGGTAATGGGAACAACAACATATTACGAACATACTTTAGGCCTTATTGAAGTAACTAAATGGTTTGATAAACTTATCACTGGCTCTTTAACATTCACACAACCTTTAGGTGGAAGCCAATACACAATGAAAGATGTAGTTGAAAGAATTATGAACTTAACACCTTTCGTTAAATATTCTTCCGTTGCAAGCACAAGGGTGTTTACGCTCGATTCTACGCTTGCCACGAAACTTGATTTGATTACAGCACCGCAATTCTATCTTGATAAGAAAACGTTGAGAGAAGCCTTAATTGAAGTTTTGAGATATGTTCGTGCTATACCGCATTGGACTTATAACGGAACGGCTTGGGTGCTTGACGCAGACTTTATCAATAACAGAAACATTCAATTCGCTGTTGAAAACGAACTTGATTATCAAAGCGAAGCGAGTGGAGAGTATTTCGGTCAAAAGGCAGAAGTATTCCACGAAAACACAATTCCTTCAGAGGGCGAAGATAGCCCTAACGTTTATGCAAGTTCTATCACGGATTCAATTTCGTTTAGAAATGACAATATAATTGTTGGAGAAAGTGATTTGAAACTCATTTTAACTCAAGACATTTACAAACTCATTAACTTTACGGCTTTGGTTGAAAATGGGAGTATCATTACAGAAGTATCTTTGTTAGATTACATATATGAGAAAAAGGTGTTTGACACACTGCAATTAGTTAGCGGTCAAGGCACTCAATCATATAGCGTTTACTGGACTTATGGTAGCAATCAAATAGTTGGTTTTAGCGAAACATTCAATTTGTTTGGCACAACAAAAGTAATTGATAGCATTATTTCTGAATTTTCTACTTCTACAAGTTATGAAGATATAGTGTTTAGAGTTGAATACATACCTTTTGTTAAGACAATGAGAAGTGAGCAATACAGAGAAGATTATGTGGGAGAGTTTGATACGATTACTGGAATGGGAAGTGAATATTCTGCTTTCATAGTAAACCCACAAGAACGGATCAACTCGCTTTATGAACTAACAAGTAATGTTTATGGACAAATTCAAAGGCTTGGGCTTGATACTGTTTCGGTTTCTTATAGATATACAGACTTGTATGCCTATGATGGAACTAATGACGGAATTTACTCGCTTGGAGATTACACTGATGACGGCTATTTCATTACAAAGAAAGAAATCGTTTATTACAATGGTTTCGTTGTAGTAAGATATGAGTTAAGTAAAAACTTCAACCGCATAGCGCAGTTTGTTCAAGTAAATAAAGAGTTTAGACCATACGAGATTACATTAACAAAAACGGACTACACGCTTAAAAGAGATATTCTAATGCCTTTTATGTATATCAACATATCTTCGAGTTATAACGAAAGCCACGTTACTGGGAATATTATAAATAGGTTTATAGAAACGTTAAAGACAGGGACTTATAGTGGTTTGGTTACGAGCGCAACAATGCAAATTGGTAGTGCAAGTGATACTTTCAACGCAAATGGGGTTTACTTGCCAGTTATTACCACTGCTGAAAAGAATGTTTTGAAGTTCAAACTAGACTTTACCGATACAAAACTTGCTGGTAAATCGGTATATGTGGATTATGTTTATTCAGGAGTTTTAGTAACGACAACTCAAAAGCAAGTTATATACACAGAAACAGACGGCACTATTGATTATGCTCAAATTGATTTATACAACGCTTTATGGACTTATGTAAATTCAGGAATAAGACACGCAGACGGAACTTTACTAGGCGCTCAAGCAACATTAAGACTATTAGCAAATAATTACCCTTATTTTAACGAACAACAAAACGTAGTGCTTGAAGTAGGGTATAATAGCGTTGGTAAAGATACGTTCATCACTTACTTACCACCAGCGAACATTTATGCTAATCTAGCAAGTTTTCCAGTAACAGGAACAACTGATGAGAACTATTACGCTCAAGACACAAAAAAACTTTACTTTTACAGCGGTTCTTATCAACTCTACGGAAATGTAATTGCGTTGAAAAATTCAGTTGTATATGAATTGCCAGTGTATAAACTCGATAAAGACCGTAGTGAGATTTTAGGGCTTGAAATGGAAATTCCTATCTTGCCAAACTCAACAGAAATAAATACGTTTATTATTGGAGATATGCTTTCAAAAGACAATGTTTTAATCAAAGAAAGAAGTACAACTAAACAACTGTATTGGTATGCAAGTAGCACTCAATACACAAAAGCAAATACAAATAACATTGGTTTAACATCTACAAGCGCTATTAGTACTGTTGATAATTCAGACTTCACTTCAAATTCAATTTATGTTCCATCTGATGTTTACGCTTATAACAATTATTGTATAGCAGACGCTAGTGGAAATATGTATCTAGCAGTGAATCAATATAACTTCAATGCAGAAAAAACGGTAATTACGAGAATATACTTTAATGCTTTATTGGAAAGGGAGTAAAAAAAATGAAAAAAGTAAAATGGTTGAAAGTAATTAAAGGAATGTTATTTATTGTAATTGGCATTATATTTATGTCAGCAAAGTTTTATATTATTAATCAATCTGTTGACATTAATGGGGTTGAATGGCTTGTTAGCAACTTAAATTATGCTTCTTTCCAAATGATGTTTGGTGAAATCTTTAAACAAACTTCATATTCTGATTTATTATTTATTTTATTTACAGCAATAGGGATTATAAACATAATTGAAGGAGTGAAGAAAAATGGCAATTAATACAAGAGCGGTATATTTTTATAACACAAGCAAGCATTTAACAAAGCAAGGAAGTTTGACATACGATACTGGAACTGATAAATATACTTATTCGGCAACGGAAGCGAACATTAATCAAGGCGATATAGGCACAATTCAACTTGTAATAGCATTACCACCAGCAATGTTTAGTGGTGGTATGCCTATGGTTGTTACGCTATCGCCAAAGGGCTACAAGAGCGGTTTGCTATCTATGAGCGCTGCAACGTGGGCTATCATTGAAGGCGCAGTAGAAACGAATTATCAAGTATTTTATATTACAATGACTTTATTTTCGTGGACTTTCACTGCTGGCAAAAATGCGTTTATGGTAGGTTATTTAACAAATGGTGCTTACGATAATCTTGACTTAGCAAGATACACTGTTTCAAATGGTGTCGACAATTTTGAAGAACTTGAAGCAGATGTTTACGCAGAAATCTATGATTCACTATCGTCAGTATTTAGTGATTTAAGCGAAAGAGTAATAGTGC
>JALOBO010000144.1 GCA_023228225.1 Clostridia bacterium | reverse complement strand
AAATAAAGCAGGTAAAATAATAAATGTTTTTATACTTACACCTAAATTGAGTGAATTTTTAACGCAGTGGACACAAAATAAACCAAAGAAAAAAAGGGAGGTGCAAAGTGGATAATGAAGAAAGACATTTAGAGTTTGCGTCTCAAAAAAACAGTATTGACCTTTTAATGGATGATGAAGACATAATGATAGTTTCTATTGATTTGTTTCATATAGATGAAGAAGGTGAATGCAATCTAAACCAATGCAATATTTCTAGACAGTCGGCTGAAATATCAATACCAACATTTGCAAATAAACCAATAGCATTTAGATTTAATTCAAAAATGAAAGAACTTGCAAATGATGTAGTAGAGCATTTTCATAACGAAAATGAATTATTTGATATGCGGGTAGCGGGGCACATCCCAACAGATAGTAGAATCACTTTTATTGAAAGAGATAATGGAAAGACATATTGTAATGTGGAGGCGGTAATTCAAAAAAGATTATTGCCGAAACTTGTAAACCTATTGCAATTAAATGATGGGGAAATGAAAATCTCTGTTGTATTTAAGGCGATTGGTGTACAAAATGAAGAAACTGGAATATTCATAATAGAAAGTTTTGTCCTTCAAGAAATAACAATTTTATCAAATAGAGTTCAAGAAGGTATAGAAGGCAGTCATATGAAAGTCTTGAAATTTTCTAAAAAAGAGCAAGAAATTGCTAATGTGAGATATTTGCAGTTTGCTAAAAATCAGTTATCTACCGAAGATATATTCGTTAAGATAAAAAATAAAAAGGAGGAAATACTATTGAATAACAGTTTAACAGCCGAAGTTCTAAAACGCAGAATTTGGAAAAAGTTAAGAGATTATAAATATTCTGATGGTAATTGGAATTGTGATAAATATTGGTATGAAGATGTTGATATAGATAAAAAATTAGTTATTGTATATGACAGAGAAACGGATTGCCTATATTCTATTCCATATAAATTATCAAAAGAAGGCGATGTAACTCTTAAAGAAGAAGACCGCAAGAAAGTAGAAAAAGATGAAACATATCGTCAAATCGAAAATGCTTGCGAGTTTTTATTTGCCAAAGAAGAATATGGCACTGGAAATGAAATTAAAGTAGACAAGTCGAAAGATGCTATGAGCGAAAGTGAGTGGGGCAAAGTAAATAAAACCACACTTAGAAAAGATATTCTTGATGCAAAGAATTATAAATCTTTAGTAAAGGATGTATATTTAATTGTTGAGGAAGGATGGGAAGATGCTCCTAGTGAAAAACTTAAATATCCAGTAATGGAAATTAAGGGCGACACTGCCGTATATAATAGATACGGACTTGCTAGTGCATTAACATATGCAAAAGCAAATAACGAAGAAGCGATAGTTTCTAAAATTGAAGGACTTTACAAAAAACTTGATATAGATGATGAAGACAAGTCAAAAGATGAAAGTGTTGAAAATGCACTTGCAGAAAATGTTGCAAAAACAGTTGAAGGTGAAATAACAAGCGTTGAAAATTCAAATGACTCTATTGTTTTACCACAAATAGAAAACACAGGTGCAGTTTCACAACCAGAAATCACCAATCAAGAAGATAATGGTGATGGTGAGGATGATACAAGTGTAGAAGATTGGGAAAGTAAATACAATGATACAAAAAATGCCCTTGAAGAACTTACCCAAAAATATGCAGTTGCAGAAACCAAACTTAAAAGTTATAAAGAGAAAGAAGACAAGGAAACTATGAGTGCTTATCTAAATCAAAATAAAGATGCTTTTGATGAAGAAAGTATGAAAGTAATGGCAAGCAAGATTAACACAATGGAAATGTCTTGCGAAGAATTTAAAAAAGAAGTAGATGATAAGTTTGTTGCTTATCTTAAAAATAAATATATTAAAGACAAACAAAAGGAAGAAGTTTCAAACAAATTATCTACTGAACTTTCATTTATGGCGGACTTTACAAAAAAAATCGAAACTATAAATAAAGATAAAAACAAGATTTTATCAAGTGATGAAATCTTAGCCAGAGTTAAAAAATAAAAAAAGGAGAAATTTAAAATGGCAAATAATATCGGATACTGCACTACTAATAAACTTAGTAGCACGCACATCGCAAAAGTGTCAGTTCCATCAGGTGGACTTGTTGCAGGCAACATTGTTCTATTAAATGATTTGGACAACACTATCACAAACAATTTTGAGGTTTATTCAGCGACAAAACCGCTTACAGCAAATCTCGAACAAACTCATTTCGCAATTATACAAAATGGTGGATTTGAGACAATGTCTGATGGTCGTAGACCAGAGGGTCAACCTGATTTTACACAATACAGTTATGCAGAGGGAGAAGTTGCAACAGCAGTTTTTGTAGACCCACATTTAACATTTGAAATCGGTTGTACAACAGTAACAGGAGGAACAACTGGAAGTTATGTTTCTGATATTGGTAAATACATAATACCAGCAGACAACACTTATGTTGGTGCCGTTTCAGCAAGCAATGCAGACATCGGAAATTCATTAAAAATCGTAGCAGTTAAGTATCTACCACTTGGTGGAAATTTCGGACTTGACTATGCCCAAACTTATGTTTGCGTGGCACAATAAAAATTAAAAAGGAGAAATAAAAATGGCAAAAGAAATTAGAATAATGGAATTTTCTGGGAATACAGATAATTCACAAATATTTAACAGTATTGTATCAAACAATGCTAAACTTGCGGCTGCTAGAGCATATAAAGAATATGGCAGATATGGACTTATTGAAGAAGTGGTTGTAGAAAACTACAAACAAGAAGACAGTAAGGCAAAAGAAGCAGTTCTCGCATTTGCGTCTTCAGTTGCTGGAATTGAAACACCAACTAATACAGACACGCTTGCATTCGCATTTGACAACAACACTTTCAAAACAGTAGTAAATAGCATTTACTCAAAAACACTTTCAACAATGATGATAAATTATAGAAGCCCACAAATTGATGCTCTTGCTCAAAGAGACAGAGTTCCTGTTGGCGGTTCAATGACTTATCCAATCAAATCAAAGGCATTACCAATCGCTCAAAGGGGTTCATATGGTTCAAACAATTCAAGCGTATTCACAGAAGCAACAGGCTCAATCGTTGTAACACCAGTTCCTTATGTAATTGGTAAGTCTTTGGATTATATCCGTATGTTTAATGAAGGATATGATTGGTCTTATGATGTTGCAAAAGTTTATGCTGGACTTATGTTCGCAAAATATAAACTTATTGTAGATTCTATTTATACAAATGCGGCAATCTTGGCATCACCTTTCTATCAAGCAAACTTTGCTGATGCAACTTATACTCAATTAGCAAGTGATTTGTCTATGTATGCTGGCAATGATGCAATTACTGCTTATGGAACTCTACCTGCTTGGCAAGCAATCGATGCACTCGCAACAAGTGGTGGATTCACAACAAAAGATGAATATATCAGAAATGCATTTTTGCAAAAAGTATTGGGTGTTGACTCAATGATACTTTCACAATTTACAGATGCATCTGCACCTTTCACTTCTGGAACTGCAGCAGGTCTTAGAACTATACCTGACAATAAAGTTATTTTAGTTCCAACTGGTACTGATAAGATTTGTAAACTTGTTGAAGAGCAATATATTCGAGTTAAAGAAGTTGACGCAAATGACAACAACTTAAACAGAATGGAATTTGTATTCACACAAAGTTTCGAAGCGAAAATTGCAACTGCAAGTCCATTTGGTATTGTAGGAACAACTGCGGCTAGCGAATAAATTATACAATAATTAAGAGTATGGGCAATATGG
Source organism: Clostridia bacterium (assembly GCA_023228225.1). Lineage (GTDB taxonomy): Bacteria > Bacillota > Clostridia > Christensenellales > UBA1242 > JALOBO01. Next base: position 695 of record JALOBO010000144.1, on the reverse strand, counting down.
AATATTATTGATTTCCATACTCTTTTTTTATGTTAAAAAAAATTATAGAAACCGAAAAGGTAAAAAGGAGATTATAGAAAAATGGCTACACAAATAAAAAGCATAACAGGTAAAACAACTACGCCTGAAAAAAAAGTGGTTGAAAAAAAAGTTGAGGCAATAACCGCTGTTGAAGAGATATCAACCCCAATAATCACACCAAATATTAGTACTGAAGGGTGGAAACAGGTTATAGAAAGAAAAGTTGAACCAAATGATGATGGCAAAATTCAAGAACTAAATAAAGAAAATGCTGAATTAAAAACAAAACTAGAAAAACAAGAAAATGAGTTTTCAAACAAATTTAATCAAATGCAAGCACAAATGGACGCACTTTTAGAAATAATGAAGGGGAAAATTTCAACAAATAATTCCCCAAAAAATATTCAAGAAGATGAAGACATTACCGTTGGTTGTAGATTATTTGCTGGGCTTGGTATGGTAAATGCAGATGGCACACAAACTATTGTTTTTAGGTGCGGAGAAAAAAAGTATATTCCATATGAAGACTTAAAATCGTTTCTTAAAGAAAATTCTAGAAACAACAAAGCATTGTTCGCAAATGGTTTGCTTTTCTTTTATGATGAAGAAAACTATTCAAGGTTTAAGATTAAAAAAATTGTAGACTTGGATGAACAACACATTATTGATATTTT
>JALOBO010000143.1 GCA_023228225.1 Clostridia bacterium | reverse complement strand
TATATTTGTAAGTAATAAGGCTTAAAGATTTGGTTATTTTAAAATAAAAAACCTTTAATCCTTGTAAATCTCCCAACCTTTAACTTCGGCATAGTCATCCAGAATTTGTTGAGCTATTTGTGGGTCATCTTGACATTCTAGTCTGGGAAATGCTTTACCAATTACTAATTCATCTCTCCATTTTCCAAAAAAACTAATTACCCAACCACTAAAATTACGAGTTCCCACTCCTACGATATTTCCAGATTTTGTTTTATAGCACGTCCCATATGGAGGATGCATATAGGCAGTACATTTTTCAAAAATAGTTTCTGATACATAAATAATAGACTGTAATAAGTTAGTGATTTCTGAATTATTTACATTAGCTTCAACTCTAACCGCGTGTAATGCCTCAATCAGTCTCAAATAGTCTAAATCATTAGTTTCAAAATCAGAAATAAGCATATTAACTTTATCTGTATAATCTCCAATAGACTTTCCTGAATATGAATAATTAATTTTTTCCATTTCTTTAACCTAACTTATTATAGGTCATGTAATTATATATAACTATCGAATTAATTGTCAATCACACAAAATTTAAATTGCCAATGATTAACATTGTTTATCAATAAAAATTTTACATGATTCATCGTGATATGATTGATACCCATTTGCCACATCAATGAGATACCATTTCCCCTGAATATCCATGGCAAAATCTACAGAATAATAACCATCATCATCTATCAAATGTGCAAATAAAACAGCTAGTTCACTTAAGTAAGCAATTTCACTTTCAGTTTCTTTATTAATATCATTCAGTTTTTGTTTCCAATCGGAAGGATACGAATCTGAATAAAATTCAATACTGTTTTCTTCCCAATACGGATGATGACACAAAACCTGTTTATTCTCAATAAAATACCTCCGTTCTTTTGCAACAGGCATATTATTAAACGCTAAAAAGGCAGTTTCTAAAGATAAAAATTCTTTAATCACAAATTCTTTCACTTCTCCCAAATCCGCTTCTTCACATTTTACTAATAAATGTATCATATTAGTAAACAAATAACGGTCGGATTCAACAAAACAAGAATTTGCCCATTCCCATTTTTCGGAATAAATATCTGTCTTCAGAAATAAGGGATATGTGATATGTGCGTTATTCAATTCAAATTGCATCTTATCTAATAGCTTATAAATCGGTTTATAATCTTTAAAATCAGCATTTGTAACTGGAATAATAACTGTTTTTGGCATAGGAATAATATCTTTAATACGTGGATACCAATACGAAATTGCAGATTTATTTAAAGTTGGGTCAGTCATGTTTAATGTCATAATATTTACGTTATTTTTTCTACATCCAGCAAAGCATATTTGATAAAATCGTCGACAGTATCATAAAATTCTTCATAACTCGCATTACTCCACTTGTCAAAATACTCTGAATCTTCTGCGCGTAACATCCACCGGTTTTTATTGCCATCGTGCGGTTCGGTTAATGCAAAAAAGCAATACTTGTTGTTAACCATCTTGCTAAAGTAAACGGTTGACATGTCCCAATCGTCATCATAACAATATCCATTATCTTCCATGTATTTAATTAATTGTTGCATGCATAACTTATTAGTTTCATTCATTGTTTCATCTCCATAATCATGATAGGTCTTAAATACATATATACTTATTCATTTTCAATACCATATTTTTTCGAAATTTTATCCCAATCCTCAGCGGATACCTCATACAATAATGAATTAATAATATCTGTACCTCCAGACCCTTCAGTTATCATGTCAGTCAATGCATTTTCTAAAGCTTTAATTATCACCATAGTTAATTTCTCATTAAATATAGGATGTAATATTATTTATAAATATCTATTAAATTGTCTTTATTTTTCTTCATTTGGCAGGCATTAAATTGATTCGTAATCAAGAATAGGTAAGTATAAATACGATTGAAGTTAATTATTACTTATATCATGGAGTTAAAAATGGAGCAAAAACTTACTCAAGAAGAATTAAAGGTAATTATTATTAATTACCAAGACCGATTAAATAAATGCCGAAATGAAGAATAGAATATCAGGAACAAAATATGACATCTCAATTATGTAAAACATTAATCGCTGAATGTGGTGGATTAAAAAAAGCAAGAGAATGTGATTACACTATCGTATCAAAAAAAGCAAGTAAACTAGTTAAACGAAATGCAAGTAAACACAAAGAATTATTCGAAGAATTTGAACAGACATTACGTGAACATGAACCCGAAACAACCAATTAAAATGACAATTGAATCACGAAAATCAATTTGCTACAAACGTATGTCAGGATGTGGCAATTTATATATCACAATAGGAGAAGACGAATCGGGTGCACCATATGAAATATTTGTACAAAATGCGAATGGATGCACATCAATGACGAATACCTTTGCTAGATATATCAGTAATGATTTAAAAGAACAAACGAGAGACCTGCCTAAAATCATCAAAAACCTTCGCAAAGTTCCATGCGCGGCATGTATTAAAAAGAATTCACCTGTTGATGGAAAATCATGCTGTCATATCATGGCAGATGTGTTAGAACGATATGTAAAACCCGAAAAAATGTTAGATTCTCCATTCTAATCTCGAAATAACCTCATTTTATTCATTTTTGTAATTTTATAAAATAAAAGAATCAGAAATATACATTTCTTTCCGTAATACAAACAGGTTTATGATAAACATGTCTTTATTAAGTGCTAAAGCCAATATATTAATGTAATATGACAACTAAAAACTTAGCAATTATCCCACCGAGCAAAATTAAGAAAATCATTCTTGAAACCGGAATTAAGCGTGTCTCAAAGTCAACCCTCGCATACCTTTCTGAGCATATGAAAGAATATCTGGTTAAACTGGTAAAAGAAGCAAACGAAAACTGTGAATTTGCAAAACGCAAGACTATTTCCGTTGCTGATGTTGAAAAAGCACTAAAAGAGTAAAAATCTCTTTTAGTTTTTAAATCTAAAATATCTGATATTCAGTTTTTTACAACATTTATCCATTATTTCATGTGTAAATAAATCTTTATATTCTCTTGATGTAAGTGTCCCTTTTTTATAAGCATTATCCATATTTCGAGTTATTATTTTTTCACAATCATTATATATTTTATCGAATTCCGAATAAGAAATACCCCATCCCTTTTTAGGGCGATATGCCACATATGTATATTTATTCGTAATAGCCCTTACTCCATCAGAATCATTATAGATAGCGACTTTCATATCTTCACTTGTCAATGACGAATTATATGGATAGGGATGATTATGTGTAATTATAACTTTATTGCCAAGTTGTTTCAATTTAGTTTGCTGTTTTTTACTAGGTGTAACTTCTGCTTTTTTCCCAGTTACAGAGAAAATCACTTTCCCATCATGAGTTATATAATGTGCAGTTTCATGGTTTAATTTAGCAGATTTTTTTTCTATTTTATCCAAGGTTTCAACTAACGGAGTTCCCATAATAACTATATATTAAATTTCGATATATAAAAAAGTAACTATAAAAAATTGAATAGTTTAAAGGCATTCATATCTTCTACGAATTGCAGTTTTACTTAACTGAGAGATATCCATACGAACCCTACTGTCGGAATCGCCTTCCCTAACATATTTAAGCGGTTTTCTACTCAACTTAAATCCGCCCTCATCCCATAGACGCGTTAATAAATATTCAGCCACTTCTCTTTTTTCGGACATCGGCATTTGAGAAATAGCGGATGATTCAAATTCCTTTTTATAGTTCTTGACAATACTAGGAACAAAATATTTAGCAATTAAAGTAATTGCTTTTTCTTTATCCCAAGTACCATTTATCCGTTTTTTTACAAGAGCATTATAAACATCAAAGTCCAAATACACCATTAATCCATAATTATTTTTCGCATATATAATTGCTTCATTTACACGATGTGAGGTCATACACCTAATGATTAGTCGTGCATATATATAAACCTTATTACACAGCACATACTGGATAAGGGTTATATGTATGACAAATCAATACCATCATTGAAATTAAATAATTCATTTACATATAAAAATATAAATGAATTAAACAAATCAATAAAAGAACCTGCATTAAATGCTTTAATTTACAAAGGATATATAGTTGAAAATAGAAAAGGAATGCGTTGTGTATATAGTATTATGAGTGATAAAAACACTTACGATTTTATTTTACATTACAAAGCTAAAGATTAATCCTTTTTTATTACATTCCATCCATCTGAAACACCACGGCAATAGTTATCCGAAGACATCGGTGTAAACGATCATTTTTAGTTCTCCTTGATTTAGAATGGGGTGTCGCCCCATTGTTCTTTTACGAATGCCCCATATGTATATTTATTCGTAATAGCCCTTACTCCATCAGAATCATTATAGATAGCGACTTTCATATCTTCACTTGTCAATGACGAATTATATGGATAGGGATGATTATGTGTAATTATAACTTTATT
>JALOBO010000142.1 GCA_023228225.1 Clostridia bacterium | reverse complement strand
AATGTTACCACGATTACATCATTAACAGCAAGCTGCTGAACAGCATCCTTAATTCCCCTGCCCCAAGCAGGCCGACGAGCACGAATGATCTTGCCTGGCTCAGGACTTTGAAGATCCTTAATGTTAATTAGAAATGGATCAACTACTATCATATCATTAATAGCTTTACGCACATTAGCAATGTGAGAGTTAAACAGCCAGTCAAGTGTCCCTTGGAGACCAGCAAGCATTTCAAGTCGGCTGAGTGGTGAAGTAGAATAACCATCAAAATCTGGTGATGCTATAGTTACTGGAATCATGTTATGGTTAAATCCTGCCGGACGCGCCTTAATGATTACCTCATCACTGGCCAGAGCAAATTGCCAAAGCTCAGGACGATCACTCTTACTAAGTTCCCACTCAGATGGGATGATCTTGATGTACATATAAATCACATCAATAGGAAAAGTCACATCCTGATTCTCACTACCAGAGAAACCAGTCTTTTTATTCCTTGCAGAATTATCACCAGAGTAAATTGTAGTTCTTCGACCCTTAAGTCCTTTTAAATACTTAACATTAAATAGATCACTCTCATCATTACCCTCATCTGAAAGCAACTCCATATAATTCGTACTGTTAACCCATCCACAGTACTCACCTTTTTGAACTTCATGTACTGCTACGTTGACGTCAGGAAGGAATAAATAAGGATCAATATTATTAAGTTCATTACCTTCGAAAAGTGTCACTTCTTCAACACCAGAAACATTTCCAAAGAGGCCTCTCTTCTGATTAAACCCCTTAGTAACTCTCCAACTAGGAACTGTAATACCCATACCATAACTCATCGAGTCACGAAACATAGTATGAAGACTCAGTGCGACTTTAGTCTTATTACACTGAACTTGGACCAACTTCTCCAGGAGTATTGCTCCGACAATATCATCTGGACCAGTTCCCTCATAACGAAAAATAGGATCTTGAAAGAATGCTGCGACAAGATAACTGAGCAGAGTCTCAAGAATTGCATAAGTGTAAGGAAAGACAATACTTACTGGCTTACGTACATCCTGATCCTTAACAGCTTTTTCCTTCTCATCAATACTGATGTAACTTGTGAGAATTTTATCTATATCATTCCAAGAGTCAAAGCGCTGACTCATGACATTAGCACTCTCACGCGCACGGTATAGTATTTCATTCTTAAGTCTCTCATGAAGTTTTGATCCAGGGAGAAGATTCAAATCATTAGGATACTTATAACCCAAATCCTTACGAAGTATACTAGCATTTCCCTGACCCTGAACATTTCCCATTGTAACAGCAGGCATAACATTTTCCTTCGTTATTATTTGCTATGTTCATTTTTTGAATACAGCATTATTTTATCAAGTTTCTGACTAATGCACTTTAACAACACATCATGCTGATCAAGACGTTCTTCTATTCGATTAAAAGATAATTCCTTAATCTGCTTACATGAATCTCTTCTTTCCTGGCAAGTAGTATCATCAACTTTATTATTCGAACCCCAGGTTTTACCAACTCCTAACATAGCAATACCACTTAACAAACTACATAGAACAGTTACTTCTGGAGAAAAAGCCATTAGATAATTCCTTCAAAAATCAAAGTATCATCATTATCTAGTTCTTCAAACTCTACTTCCGAATCATCATTGTCAGAGTCTGGAGGGTCAAAATAATACGATAACTCATCCATTACTTTATTAATGTAAGCCGTAGCATCCATAACATCCCACAGTTTACTACGAGGAAATGAAACCAGCTGGCTTTCTAACTGACCACAATTGTCCTTATTATGATACATGTAACCCAAACGGTAATTTGGTGCCATGCTTGCAACACGATCAGCTTTTTTACCGACTGCATTAAGTTCAAGATAAAATGGATAAATACCTCGAACCCTCATCTGATTCTCAATAGGTTGACTGATGAATGCATGAAGTGATGTTACTTCAACTGCAAGAATCCTCGCATTGTAACGAGTAACAGCATCAAACATATTATCATAAAGAGCATCAGGTCGGACTTTTTCACTAATAATATCACGCACGAAGATGTGATGACTTTCGCGATCAACACTTATTACTACTACTGCACTCTCAGCAGAGTGGAGTTGAACAGTTTTTGCCGGATCTACAATCACCACAGTAATGAGATTCTTCGTTCTAACAAGTGTCTCAGTCTCACCATTGTAAACTCGCAGGAACTCTCCTTCATCACAAAAGTATTTGAAGTACTCTGACTTGAACACAGCATCTTCAGTACTAATAGGAAGGTTCATCCGCTCCATGTAGAACAAGTCAATGATTCCCTTCTCACGATGCTCTTGAACCTCTTGCTTAATCTCCTCAGTAGTCATGTAATTCGGGTCGAGTGAATTATACTTCTCATCACAAATACTAAGTCGAATAGATTCCCAATCACTGGCATCAAGTAAGTTTTGAAGTAATGAGTCTTCATGCTTAATCGTATCAATGTAGATGAACTCAGCAGGCTTACCATACTTATTCTCAGTCTTCATAAGATCAGAGTGAAACCACTCCTTAAGTTTCGCGCGCTGATCAGGATTCTTAACTGTGTCCTTATCTTCAAGATCATCTATGATTACCAACTCAGGACGAAAGCCTGCCCAGTTAAGCCCACGAACCTGCTGACCGGCTCCACGAGGAAGGACAAAAGTGTTGCCAAATGCTACCCAGGCCAGCTTACTGAATGTCTCATCAAGTGCTTCATAATCACTCGTCTTGATGTTTCCAAAGAGTTTTTTAATCAACTGATTAGAAAGCAACTCACGCTTCATATTCTCCGTTTGCATCTCAGCACTTGTTGCAGAGTTACTAACATATACGATGAAACGGTACTCACGAAATAAGATGCCCTTCATAGCTTTCGTACGAGCAATAGTCGTCTTACCAATCCCACGAGGGGCAGCTAAGGCCTTACGTAATTTAGTGTTATCATCTATTAAGTCGAACACCTGATCATGAAGAGTTGAAAATGGAGAAGTAAACAGATTATTAAATAGCGTCTTAGCAGTAACTTTAGTGCTAAGTGAGCATTGCATTAAGATCTTTTTTATCTCTTCATTTTCAGTAAGATTCATTATATCTTCTCAATAAGTAAATTCATGTGTTTCATAGTAAAGTCACTTGACCCTGAATTATTTCTAAGCATGAATGAAATCATATCGCCTACGCTTACTAAATCAAGAGTTCCACCACCAGAGCTTGGAATAATATCGCCAATTACACCATACTTACACGCAGCAGGGCATCTGACTTGAATATCAGTATTTTTAAAAATTCTAAAACCATACTCTTGATTAGTACCAGCGCCCTTACCAGACATTTCGTAGTATACTTTGTAGTATCCAGCAGCATAAGCCCCGGCGACTAAGCATGACCCGCGTGTTGCTGTACCTGTGCGAGTTACATTGAAAGCCTTGGTAACGGTGAATGTAGTGTCGGACGGTTTTGATAATATCTCATATACCCCATCATAATCAGTCGTACCTGTAAGTGTTGCTATATTTCCAATGCTAAATCCGTGTGCTGCCAAAGTAGTGACAATTATCGTTCCATCGCCTCCGTCATCCACACCAGCTATCGTTGCTTTTATGGAAGATAAAAACGTAAACCCTTCCATATTACCAGCTATCAAATTCCGTGACGTATGCCAAGATGTTTGAGCATCTATTACATATTCAGTTGTGTTTCGCTGATGTACATCTCAGCGAAATTATGCACATTGGTGGCTATCTCATACTCACCATAATACATTTTTCCGTCAGATCCGCGTTTTATATCCAGTATCCCATCACGGTCTAAATCTAATCCAAAACCATCAGCTTCATCAGATTTAAAGATACCGGCCATGATTATTTATCCTCCACCTTGATCAGCTTTTTCATATCTCCGGACAGATTCCAATTCCCCTCAAGCCCAAGAGCTGAAACATACCCTTGAACCATAGCTTGCATCTGACCTTGAATGGTCATCAGTGCCATATTAAGCTGCCGAAGCTGACCCTGGGTTTTCTCGTTAACGTCAACTGTATTTTCATCCATTACACACCTACTTTCTCAGTAAGATACGTCACGATCCCTGCTTCTGTGTCAGATGATTCATCCAGCATTGCCATAAAATCAGTGAAATCAGTACCTGCAGCAGTCGTGACAGTTTCCACTATCTCAGTGACCCCAGGAATCAATACCCCATTGTCTGCTACTATGATGTTCACACCAACCGCCTTATGTGCTGTTACACCTTCAGGATTAATCTCAACATCATATTGCTTACCTCTATATTCGATCTTCATAATTTCTCCTTATGCTATCGTAATTAATACTTCAGAATCACCAGACTCAACTACAACAGAAAATGATGTGCCTGCTGCAATGTCGCCACCATCAGCGCTAAGAAGCAGGCTATTTTCAAATGGTGTAACGATCAAATTTGCAACTGACGGTGTCACATTCGTGATGATAGCGTTTGCGATATACAGTGGGAATCTTGAAAATGAAGTGTTGATTGTCGCGTACGGCATCACCTCATAATTACCGTCTGTGATACCG
>JALOBO010000141.1 GCA_023228225.1 Clostridia bacterium | reverse complement strand
GCAGTGTTTTGAGTTCTTCGAACTCCTCATCAGTAAACATTGGGTTTATGTTATGCATATTACCACATACATACTATGATACTATAATAGTTAAGCGTTTCTGTCTGAAAAAATAGAGGATTGTTACGGTGATAAGGCAGAAAGCCTACATGCTTTAGCGGTAGGATGAATGCCGTCAACTTTTTATACAGCGTTAGTTAAGTATAGGCTATCTAACAAAAACGTTATATAGTTTGAAAGCGTATACTATTATGGTAATATGGAGCTACAAAATTCTAGTAAGAAATACAAGTCTAGTAATCATTTAGTGTATAGCTGCCAGTACCATGTAATCTTTTGCCCTAAATATAGGAGAAAAGTGTTAACGGATGGCATAGATGAACGCTTAAAAGAACTGATAATAGAAAAACAAGAAGATTATGGTTATGACGTCTTAGATATGGAAGTAATGCCCGATCATGTTCATTTGCTACTGGATGTTGATCCTAAGATTGGTATCTATAGTGTCATAACAAAGATCAAAGGATACACTTCTAAACAACTAAGAGAAGAATTTCCAGCATTAAAGAAAAGAATTCCAACACTTTGGACTCATTCAAAGTTTGTATCAAGTGTTGGGTCTGTAACATTGGATGTAGTTAAACGATATATAGAGGAGCAGAAGCACGTATGATCCTAACCTACAAGCTTAAACATAACAAAGATTTCTCAGACGAATTGAGAAAAGCAAAGCAAGTAGCGGAGTTTGGGATTAAAAACAGAACTCTATCCTCTAAAGATGTTAAGCAATTCGGGCTTAAGTCTGCAATATCGAATCAAATACTTAGGAAGTATGTTAAAAACAAAAAAGTGAAATCTGTAAGCTCAGTTCAACTAACAATACCAAATCAAGGTATAAAAGTAGACAAGAAAAGCAGAAAAATAACAATACCCTGTCTTAAACTTGTGTTGGACTATCAGTTTCCAGATTTCGAAAAGATTAACCAAATCGAGATTGGTAACGAATACGCCTGTGTATCTGTAACAATTCCAGATATGGTGCCTGAAAAAGTTGATAACTATATTGGAGTGGACAGAAATACTACTGGACATATTGCAGTTGCAGCAAACCCGAAAACTGGTAAGATGTGGAAGCTTGGAAAGAGTGGGCTGCATACACATAAAAAATATAGCAACATCAGGAGGACTCTACAGAAGCAAGGGAAGTATAGAAAAGTAAAACAGATTAAGAACAGAGAAAGCAGGATTGTTAAAGATCTTAATCACAAAATAAGCAAGAAAATAGTTGAAACTGCAAAAGAAAACAATTGCGGAATTAAACTTGAAGATTTAACTGGAATTAGAAACAACAAAAAACACACAAGATCGTTCAACTACTCCTTGAACAGTTGGTCATTCTATCAGCTTCAAATGTTCATAGAATATAAGGCTAAGCTGCGAGGCGTTGAGGTTGTCTATATTGATCCACATTATACGAGCAAAAAATGTAGTATCTGTGGACAGATAGGTAACAGAAACGGTAAATCGTTTAAGTGTTCTTGTGGACACGTTGACCATGCAGATGTCAATGCGGCATTTAACATAGGTCAATCCATCAAAGAAAGAGATTTGATGGAAGGGAACACTGATATCCCTAAAGCGGCTCTGTCTATCTGAAAACAGAAAAACAACCGTAGAACCCACACAGCTTTAGCGTGTGGAGTATGTCAGTAAAAGGATATACAAAGTGGTGGTAAAATGGTAAAGAAACAGATTATTATCAGGAGTGTGTAACATGGAGAACGACAAAAAGCCTTCAAAGGCATTTAGTGAAAAAGTCAAAGCGTCTATTGATTTAGTTTCACTCATTGGAAAGTCTGTTTCTCTGCACAAGGAAGGTAACGAGTGGTACATGGGCGCAACCTCTGCAAACAGTGTAAGCGGAAAATCTCTTAAGGTAAACTGTAGGGAGCAGTATTATAAGAACTTTGCAACGAATGATAAGGGAGATGCTTTCAACTGGATTGCATATGCTCAGAGCCTCGACATTACTAAAGATTTTCCAGAAATTCTAAGAATTGCAGCAGAAGAAGCAGGCATACCTTTTGAAGGTGTGACAGATACAGATATTGCAGACTCTGCAGAGGCTCATAAAGTGCATGACGCACTAACACAGGCAGCAGAAATTTATCATGATAATCTTACGCCTGAACTCAGGGCGTATGTTAAGGGCAAGTGGGGAATCACAGATGATACAATTGATTCTCTGAAGATTGGGTATGCAAAACACGGAAATGGGAGCAACTTAATTAATGTAATTGATGATGACACACTTATTAAAACCGGACTAATAAACATAGTGTATTCTAATGATGAAAGTAAAGCAGCAGTAGAAATATTCCAGGGAAGAATAGTATTCCCGTACTGGAATTGTGGCAAAGTTGTTAACTTTGCAGCACGTGGATCTGAGAAAGATAAAGAAGGAAAAATAAAGAATCCTGAAGAACAGGAGCTCCTTAAAACTCCGAACACACCTTATGAGAGTGCGAAGTACAAGAAGCTTTTAGTACACAGTGAAAAAAGACCTTATATAAACAAGGCAATCAATAATAGGTATCTCTTTGGAGAAGACTCAATACGAAAGCAGGATTATTGTATTATAACTGAAGGCATTGCAGATGCAATAATGCTTATGCAAAATGGTATTCCAGTGCTCTCTCCGGTAACTGTTCAATTTGCAGAAAACGACCATGATAAACTTGTTCATGCTGCAAGGAGATTGAAAACTGTTTACATATGCAATGATAATGAATTATCAGGTGCAGGAGAGCATGGAGCGATTAAGACAGCTTTACTGTTAAAAAATGAAGGAGTAGACGTTAAAATTATTCTGTTGCCTAAAGAGAATCTATCTAAAATGGATGTAGCAGAGTACTTTTTAAGGCATACTAAAGAAGAATTTGAGAAGGTAAAGGACCAGAGCAAAGACATACTGGTTCATTTGCTAAACAAGGTACAGCCTAGCACTTGCGCAGATGCGACAATTGCAAAGACTGAAAATTTTAAGAAGGCTATAGAATTTACAGAAACAGTGTTAAAGAGCGTAACTAATGAGGATGAGGTAACATTATTTATAAGAAACAACATTAAGAACTACTTTGACAAGTTCACCACAGACGATGTAAAAGCAATAACAAGAGCGTATAAAACGGCTGTTACTGACTACAGTAACAAAAACCCTGATAAAGACAGTAAAATGGTGTTTGATCTGGACTCTGAAACAGGTAGAAGCAGTATGACAAGGATTCTTGCAAGAGAGGTAATGCAAAAGAAGAACGTGAAATATGTCGCAGGTATGTTAAGAATCTATGATGAAGGCATTTATCCAGCAAATCCAATGGCAATAAAGAAACTTCAAAAGGAGATCCTGGTACTTGCAGAAGAAGAACACAAAACTCCTGCAGTAGAGAAACACGCCAACAGTGTAATTAAAGTGCTTGAAATCCTGAACTCTACTGAAGAAGTAGATTGTAATTGCAGCGTTGATGAAGTTGCAGTTGGGAACGGCGTATTAAACATTAAAACATTTGAGTTAACACAATTCACGCCTGATAAGGTATTTTTCAATAAAATGCCTGTGGACTATGACCCAGCAGCTCCAGAACCTAAGCTGTTTCTGGACCTCATGGAGAAAGTATTCAAAGGAAACGAAGAACAGTATAAGCTAATGCAGGAGGTATTTGGCTTCTGTCTACTGAACAATTATAAATATCAGTCAATTATCTACATGTTAGGTGATGGAGGAAACGGCAAAGGAACAGTAATAAAAATCTTAACCTATATGCTTGGGAATGACGCAACTTCTTCAGCTACTCTTAACCAACTGACTGACCATACTAATGTTGACTATTACCTGGCTCAACTGCATGGTAAGCGCGCCAATATCTGTGGTGATGTTGGATCTAAGAAAGTTGAGAACACAGAAAACATTAAAAAACTGTCGTCAAATACTGATAGAATAAGTGCAAGGTTGCCTTATGGTGTGCCTTTTGATTTTATCAATAATGCAAAATTGATATTTGCTTTAAACAAAATGCCAAAGAAAGACGCTTTCACTACTGGAGACAAAAGGAGAGATGTGATTATTTCCTTTGGTAACCATATCTCTGATACAAAAGAGGATATAAAAGGATTTGCGGAATTGATTAAGGACTCTGGAGAAATGTCTGGTGTGCTTAATTGGGCAATTGAAGGATTAAAGAGGCTTGAGAGAAACCAGAAGTTTTCAGACAAACGGACGGTTGCGCAGAAAGGGCTTGAATATGATATGAAAAGTAACCCTATGAAATATTTTGTTGACGATTGCATAGACCAGGATAATCTTGGTGGAGTCCTACCAAATGCAACAGTCTATGAGGCATACAATAAATACCGAAAGATACATGGGATGCCTGAGCTGTCAGAACAAGAAATTAAAAACGGTTTGAAATATTGGTGTAGTCAGATAGGTATAACAGTTACAGAGAAAAGAGAACGTATAAGTAAACTGTGTGGGTTTATAACACCTGAAATAAAGTCTATACTTGGAAACTCTAAACAGATAAGAGTATTCACAGGAATAAAACTTATGGAAAATGAGGAGGAAG
>JALOBO010000140.1 GCA_023228225.1 Clostridia bacterium | reverse complement strand
ATTAGCCCGAAGTGATCCTACAATAAAACCTGGCAGGGCATCGGATTGAATTTTAGTATAGGCAAGTGTGCAATATGATACACAAACATCTGAATAAACATAAATACAGCCTATCATCCCTCCCATATAATTACCTTCTCCAGAAAAATAACTATTATCAATATTAATGTTCACTATATGTGCTTGTTCATATGTTCCAAAATTTGTATAAACAATTCCAGCAAGACAACCAGATTCATCATATGAGAAGATAGTAGCATTATAAAAATTAATATTTTGAACCAACGCGCCTGAACCTAATGCCCGAAATAAGCCAACATAAGATTCATCTGGTAAATCAATAAAGAGATTTGATATTGTGTAATTTTTTCCATCCAAATATCCAACAAACGGCGGTGAATCATATCCGATAGGCATCCATTCAATTCCAGTAAGGTCTATATCGTTTCCAAGAATAAAATACGCATCCAAATCAGAAGAAATGAATTGTAATTCTGTTGGGTTCGTAATAACATAGGGACTGTCACATGTCCCAACCCCTTCAATTGCTGATATTGGTGAGACAAACAGAAAACAAATCACGATAATACTACAAACATAAACTAAATATTTCATTTTCACTTCCTCACTTTCAACTTACATTCAAGGTTTTCATATAAACGAATCACATCTTCTTCAGTAAGATAGCCAAGAGCATGCATAGCCGATAAATATCCAGAAGAACACGCTAAACAAAAGTCTTTACTAAAACCTCCTTCATCGAGAGTATCGCAGTGCTCTTTAAAGTGGTGCATAGCTATCTGATGTTTAATCACATCATCAAATTGTGTCATACAAAGTAATTAACACTCTGATATAATAAACTTATCGATTGCATAATTAAAAAAAAATTAAAAGAATACTTCTACAAAAGAATGCGCGCAACCATATTTTTTCCAAATAGCCAACCGCTCTTCTTCATTTAATAGGTATGCCCCGGTGTGTAAGATACCTTGAATTTTTGCTTCCATTAATGCTGATTCAAGGAATTTTCCATCTGCGGCTAAGTCATTTTTAGCTTCAATATGAATCATAGTTAAATGTTCAATTATATCATACGTTTTACTCATAACTTCCTCCAAAATCTTTATATTTTTCTAATCCAAGTGCTGATATTTCATCGTCGAACGTTTCACTGCAATCTTTAGCATATCCTGATACAGGAAAATGTATACCATTACGTGTATAAGGACCACAAGTCCCATCAATATAAAGATGGTAGCACCATGGCTTTTTACCATCCAATGCTTTAGGACATATCCATTTAATATCAGTATCAAAAATCTGCCATACATCGGCAATATTTAAGTTAACCAATTCTATGTTCATAATTAAACCATTCCTATTTATTATTCAGCATGACCATTTACACCAAACACACTAACTTTTCCAACTAATCCTTGCTCTTGCATCGGAGAAAATCCCTTATTGAATTCATCTCTAACTATATCCGGATTAATGGCATCCAGTATTGGATTATCGAAAACAATAAGCGTTAAACTGTCGTCATAATATGTCAATTCGATTTTCATAAGACCATAGCATGCAGATTTCATAGATGAATATAATGGGCATGTATCTACGCAAGGTTGCATATGTCGCACCCAGCATTTCTCAAAGTTAAGAGTATGCATCATTTAATTGTTCACATTCATGTATATGTGATATATCCACTTATAGTTTTCGACTTTATATTTTTTAAACATCACAACGACTATATATAATGAAATACATAGATATTTAATATAGCTAAAGATAATGCAAATTCTAAACTCAAATCTTTGTTTGATTGTATTAAACGCGTTTATTCTACTGGGAATATGATTAAAGATAATCCAAATTCTAAAATCAAAGAACCCATAACTATAAAATATATATTTGACTACATATTAGCGTTAATCACGTTACTGATTATAGTTCCATTTATCGGTGCTATAGAAATACATATTATAGGTCTCATACTTTGGTTCTATACGGCATGCCAAGCACTACTAATATATTTATTTGAGTTATTTATTATATAACTAATAAAGTTTATATTTAATAAATACACATATATAAACATGAAATATACATGTGATAAAAATGATTGATAGTAAAATAAAGTCTAAAGAAAAAGAACCTATAACTGTTAAATATATATGCAAATACATATTAGCAGTGATTATTATAGTAAGCATTGTTTTAATTCTTGGTAGTATAGCCGTCGGTCTTGCATTTCTCCTATTTTGGCTTTTGAATTTAGCTATAATGCAATCTGTATTTTCATTAAATTGGTGGTGTTACGCGAGTCTTATTATCATTGTGAGTTCTACAATTACTATCGGATATATTTATATTACAGGATATTTATATTCATTTTGAGTTTATTTAAAATGAATATAAATAAAAATAGCAAACTTTAATATATCATAATGATTAATATATTAATATGAATCACATTTTAATTTTCGACGACCCACTAAAAGAGTATTGGGCATTTACAACAGAAATAAAAGAACTCCTCAATTATTCTGAATTATTATATTGTAATGATGTAAATTATGCACTATACAATGCATATAAAAATCAGATTAAAAAACACAATATAACACCAGAATTAGTAAAAGTATTTATGAATAAACATAAACATCTTATTAAAAAAATAAATAAAGAATATCTCAATTTGGGGTATGAAATACGTAATCAGCCTATGAGTTGTGTAATTTATTATTTAATCACAATCGAACCTGAAACTACAAAAACACTATGGATATTTACAGAAGCCGAATTGGCTCCGTTGTTTAATGATTTAGGATACAGTTTTACAGAATAAAAAATAATGGTATTATAAATGACAGAAAAAATTAAAATCGGATTACATCTTTCTGGAAAAGACGCGGATGACTTTAATGAATACATGGCAAATCCTATTTCTACTAAAGATGCAGATGAAGCTATGCAAAACGCACTTTCAATTGAAAAAAGCGAATACGAACGTAAACTAACTGAGATTAAACAAATACTTCAACACAACTTAAAATGTTCTGAAAATGAAGCAAGTGAATACATTACTGACATGAAAGGAAATCCAAAATATATTCAAGAAGTCATAACAAAGTTAATAACTGCAATAGAAAACGATAGAATAGAATATGCAAAATCATTAATGAAAGAACCAATAACTATAAAATATATATGCAAATTCATATTAACATTTATTATTATGCAAAGTGCTATTTTCATTCTCACTCCTATATGGATTATTTTTATGATTTACATGTTTCGACTTGAAAATTTACTGGTAATGAAATTTATATTTTTATTAATTAATGGTGTTATGTGAATTGCATTCTGCAACAATAACTTTTTTCATACGAGTATTGGGCAATAAATACACATTTAGCATATCACTTTAGTGAAATACATAGATAATAATAAATACAATATAAAATCGTAATCTATATATAGTTATAATATATAGTTATAATATATATATTATAGTATATGATAACAAATGAAACTTTAAAAAATGTCACTCAATCACTTGAATTGGCGATAAACCAAATTAATTCAAGGATTTATTATCTTGAACAAAATAAAGAACGTTCACAAGAATTAATCAAAAATGAATATGATAAAATCGCAAGTTCGATTTTAATTCTACAAACTCAAGCTGTAATTTTAGAATTAAAACATGTGAAATCTTATGTTGAAGACGCTCTTAACTATGTAAAAACTGATACCAAAAACGAAAAATGAATGATATCAAAACGATTATAAAATCCAAAATATTTTATATATCCTCTTAAAATAATCAATTGCTCGTATAATATTCTTCATACAATTTTCGAATTCTATCTTTATGAAGTTCATCTATTTCAAATAAAAACACATATCCTTTTACATCACCATATTCATATGAATTATACATTCCTATAGCAATACCCCAATCTAATAACGTATCTAATGCATCCGATACTTGATTTTTAGTTAATTTTCCATCTAATTTATCTACCAATTTTGTAAAATGTAACGGCTCATTAAATACATTAGATTTATAAATTTCAATTGCAACTATAAATTCAGGAGACAATCTTTTTAATTGATTATTCATATTATATGATATGTTTTTATTCTATTTAAATATATAGCATTAAAAATAGATAGGTTTTTAAACTAAAATCGAACTATCTGGTTTAACCGGATAGTTCAAATTATATAAATCGTAATACAATTACGTTAATTTAAAAAATAAACCAAATTACATCATATTGTTAACATCAACAATATGATAAAAATAGCAATGCCAAATAATAAATTTTCAAAATGAAATTCGAGAGCCAGCGATTCTTAAATATAGTAAAATTAAATAAATAAAAATACATTTATATATTCTGTTTTCTAAATTAATAAGACATGACTCTTAATCAGACTAAGAAAAAATCAACAATGCAAATGTCGGCATTCGACCAAATGTTGTCACCATCGTCATACCTAAATCAAAACAGAAGTGGAGCATCCAAATTCTTTAATGCTAATAAAAAAGGAGACCTTAAAAATTTTGCAAAAGTAACAAAAGACGTATGGTTTCACCAATGGTGCCCAT
>JALOBO010000139.1 GCA_023228225.1 Clostridia bacterium | reverse complement strand
TCTCATATATGACTTTAATTTGATTTTTATGTTCATCACAAATATATAATAATCCTGCAACACAACCAGTGTTCGTCGCACCATACACATATCTAACAATCCCATAATCCGATAACACGTTGAGTGAATCAGAAATTATAGTTTTACCGATTTTGCCATACAATATTTCTGTCAATTTTGTAAACCAGATAGGTTCTTGATTTAATTCTGCTTTATAAATTTCACACGCTATTTTAAATTCATTTGATAAAATCATAATGTATTATTAGTTTTAAAACATATTCAAACTTATGCTTCCAATAAATACTTTTAACTATAAATACAGATTATACCATTTATTATTATATCAAAGTTAAACATTGGTTAAATTCATTTTTTAATTAAAAGTATCTATTTTTAAACACAAAAGCGTTAAATAGTATTAAAACATATATTTACATATGTCAGTAACAGTTGGAATTTATACATATGTAGGCGACAATAAAACCACCTTGCCGTACCCAACAGATGATAGTAGGACTATCAACAATGTAAAAATTGGTGGAATTAAACACGCAATTGAAGACCGCGCGATGGTGTGGGACGAATCTTGTAAAATTGATTTAAAAGACATTCTTGAAAATGAACCTGCCGCTAAAACACTAATAGGTTTTGGTGAAATAATCATAAACCCATCGATGAATCCAAAAGAGTGTTATCACTTCAGAACAATTGATGCGCCAAACGGTAAATCATATATAGCAATTGAACACGTAACGCGCGTTCAAAACACAGCAGTTAAAGCATTTGAGAAAAAACGCAAAAAAGAATCACTCGCAAAACTCAATGCTACAGCAAAACCTACTAGCCAACCAAAAATTGAAGAAATTATTACCCCCATTGAAGAAACACCATCCATTATAGAAACGCCAGTAATAAAAAAGACCCGTAAGCCGCGCACACCGAAAACGGAAAACGATGATGTTGTAAAAGCAGTAACCACTGAAATCGAACCTGTTAAAAAAACCAGAAAACCACGTGCTTCAAAACCACCAAAAGAGGATACCATAACCATCTCAGAAACAGATGTTAAAAATGAACCAATTAAAAAAAATAGAAAAGCGCGTGTTACTAAATCACAACCACAAATCAACCCGATGTTTTTCTTTATTATGAAATTTGGTGAAGCTGTGGAAGCTTATTCTAATTTGTTTCCAGAACAAAAAGAGCTATATGATAAATTAATTAAATAATTTTATAAAATTATTTACACATTTGTCCTATCACTTTTGTGTACACCCAACACATTTGTCCTATCACTTTTGTGTACAACGTGCCACTTTCTCCTATCAAGTTTTGGCAAGCCATATGTTAACGCTGTGCGGGATTATATTTAATACTGGTATGAATCATCACCCGACAACATTACAACCGGAATTTCGGCTAATGACACCCCGCAGAAATCACTGCAAACAAGAGTTGTTTAAAAATAAATAATCAATCTTCTTCATCTACAAGTTCATCACAATCTAAACAATTTTCAAACGTGTCATCGAAGGCTTTATCAAATGTTTTATTTGCAAGCATATCGAATAGTGTGTTTTTATCAAAATCAGTTAAACTAGTATCATTTTCAATCGCATTACGAATTTCATCTGCACAAATATTACAGCTATATACAGATTTAATCAATTCTTTATACACATCAAAATTAGTCATGTTTACACAGTTTTAATAAATCATCAATTTCCTCAATAAATGTAGAAACTGAAGCGTCGACCTCAAAGTTGCAGTTTTTTATACCATCTTTAATGAATACCACTAAAAAACACAAAACAACAACATCCATCGGTGAAATATCATTATCTACTAACGCAACCTGCATTATACCATCGCTTTTAATTGTAAAATCGTGCAACGTAATGAGTTTATCATCACTTTTAACATTCAGAAGTAATTGTTTATATTTTTGAACATTAGTCATTTTCATCATCCTCGTAATCGTCCTCAAAACCATCAGGATATTCAAATATTTCATTTACAATGTTAGCTGTGTTAACAACAAATTCAAAACCTAATTCTGTACACAATTGTGGAATAAGCATTCTTTCCACTTTAATCTCATCTTCAACACAATCTTTTTTATTTTCAAATAACACTATTTCGTCCCCATTAGTGAGAATGAACGCGACATCGCGCCCATCAACAATGCGAATTCCAATAATTTCGCTTTTGCAAAGTATATAAGTTTCACCGCCCACATTTGGCACTACCACACATGGTGTTTCATTAGTCATTTTCATCATCCTCACAAACAATTTCTTCACAATCACAACCAAACACATCATCTACAAGGTTGTTGATATTAAATGTAATTTCTAAACCTAATTCATCACACAATTTCGGAATAAATTCATGTAACACTTTAATTTCTTCTTCTGCGTCACCGGTTTCATTTTCAAAAATCACAAATTCGTCCAAAGTATTCGTAATTAAAGATACTTCTCGCCCAACCCTTACACAAATACCCACAATATCGCGTTTACGAATTATTGCAATTTCGTCTTTATCCGAAACTATAATACATGGTGCTTTAGTAGACAGTTTATCATTTGTCATACGTATATATTGACGAGAATAATATATATAATTTTGTATATTAAAAAATAAATACCTTTATATATTACGAGTGTGTTTAATGCTGTATGTCAGGAATGATATTACAACCCGGTCAAAAAATAACAATAGATTATTTAAAAACATTAAGTAAAATTGAACAAATTTATTATCAAAAACGTGCAGATGGTTTTAAAAACGCAATTATCACTACGTGGAATTTAGCCAAAATGTTAAATCCAAATAATGATTTGCCTAAACATTTTAACCCAAATGGTCAACAATTATATATACCAAGTGTAACATTAACAACAACACCCATTGAACATAAAAATTTTAATAAAACCTATAGCGGTACCCCGATGTCCTTATTCGATTTAATATTTTTCATAAACGATGATTTGAAAGACGAATCTTACAACAAATGGCATGATGGGCGAGAAGGTTTAACAAAATATAAAAGCGTCATCAAAGTATATCCAAAAACAACAGCCACCTTAAGCGGTAAAAACACAAAAGTTTGCGTTCGTAAAACAATTGGTAAAATGCCTAAATTTGCAACCAACTTTAAAAAATTAATTTAATTTTTTATTTTCCAGATTTAACTCTGTTATCTTGTTTACACAACATCTGACAATTCTCGGCTGTAGTTTTTCCACCTTTAAACCACGGAGTTATGTGGTCAGCTTCCATTTCTTCAATCTCAAAATGTTTTTTGCATTTTACACAAATTCCGTTTTGTCTTTCATACGCTTCTCTTTTTTGTTTTTCTGTAAACGTGCGAATGCTCAGATATTTTTCATTTCTTGTTAACACATACGCATAAATGCCTGATTTTTTAGTCACATCTTCATCAAGCATTAATTCTGTTACTTCTCTTTCTATTTCTGTAGAATCTAACTCTTTATGTTCAAATTCATTATATAACAGTCCAAAATCAACACCTTTCATCTCTTTGCGATATTTTGGAAAAACAGCTTTTACCCAGTTTACTACACTTTGAAAATATAACCATATTTCGTTCGCGTTAGGCTTATGCTGATTTTCAGACATATATTCTTCTATATTTCCATTATTAATCCATCCAATTACAGTTTCTAAATAATCTTGACGAATCGTTGAACCACGCATATACGAACTGGCGATGTTGTATGCAGGACAATTTGTTTTGCTAAAATATTTTTTTGCATCACTTAACCACGTGCCAGTATAAATTGCGTTTCGCAATTCTTGATTTGTTAATTTTTCGCCGGCGATGTTGATAGTTTTAAACCAATCTAATTTTTCTTTTGCATCGCCTTCACAGAAATATATCATTAATTTATAATTAAGAATTATTTCTTGTTCTTCTTTTTCAAGATTGTGGAAATATTGGAAATTTAACGAAAATTTACCATGAACATATTCACAAATACTTATTGTTCGCTGTTGACCGTCCATAACTTCATATGTGTTATCATTATTTTTCACCCAATACATTACATTAAGCGGAAAATTCTTTTTTACAGTTTCAATTACGGCGTCACGTTGGGCATCTTTATAAATAAATTCTCTTTGATATTTTGGACGAATATTTAAGTTTCCACTATATCCTACAACACCTTCTTCGTCGTTATTTAAATAACCATTTACAACATCACGAATTGATATTTCTCTTAACTCTATTTTCATTTAATTAACTCCTAATTTTTTGTTGCGAATTATAAACCGTGTATATTTAAAAACACCATTAATTGCGTTTATGTCATTACACTCGCCTGTTATGTATCGACTATCGCCTAATATTTCAAACTGGTCGGGGTTATATTTATCCATAAACGAAATTGGAACACCCATTAACCCAGCGTAATCGCACGGAATATCATTTACTTTATCCACATTAATCGCATCGTAATTGTCGTATTTTGGATATTTTTCGGGAGTATAGTTTCTAAATAAAATTAAATCTTCGTGTCGTTTTTTAACATTAATGTTTGTAAACCATCTAGTAAGAACATTACACGTAGTCAAAGTAAGAGGTTGTTTAAACTTTATAGCGGAAGTATACCCT
>JALOBO010000138.1 GCA_023228225.1 Clostridia bacterium | reverse complement strand
TGTTAAGTGTTTTTTATATTTACTTTATAACTTGATTACCCCATAAATCATATTGAATTACCCTTTCATCTCGCTCTGGTTCTTGGACTTGCGTGGTTTCCGCTTCTTGGGGTTCTTCGACTTCGATTTCATCTTCTTCGGTATAATTTAGGGCATAGTCGACAAACGCTTCCGTAAATGCCCTTGCTTGCGATTTCTCATCAATTATCTTATCTTGTGCTGAAACGAGTTTCCCTTGCCCGTCCATTTCCATTTTTTTATTGACTGCCCAATATCGCCTAAACTTCTTAACCGCACCTACTAATAGTTTATTGGCATAATCTTCACACTCGGTTTTTGTGCCTAAACGATATGTGAACCGATCAACCACGATAATTTTTTCGACTTCATATCGCGAATTGATAAAATCTACATCTTGCCAAATCATAGGGCATTTGTCATTAGGTCGTTCGTTATAGATAAAGTCGTAAGGAAAGGCATCACATATTTCTTTTTGAGTTAGTGGCGGATTATTATTTAAGGTGTTATCGCGAATTAAACGATATAGTTTCCATTGTCTGGGTGTCATTGATTTCATTATTTGAACTCCTTTACTTGTGGCGCATCGAACTCGTCATTTACTTTGGCAGTTATGATTTGGGAATTAGTGTTTAGTTTGCTCTCTAAACTCTCACTATCAAACGCCTCTCCTTCGTCAAACACGATTGGTAAATCATTTCCATTTGTAGCTTCCTTGATTGCCTCAATAATCGCTATTCCCGTGATGACCTTTTCACTTGTGCTGCCTTTTTCAAACTTGGTGCTTTTGCCAACGATGAGCGGATAGCAAACTTCTTGATAGCTTCCTTCTTTGATATTGCTTTCGATAAGCACCCATTTTATCTTCTGAAAGATGGCCTTGGCATTATTATTGAGCATTTTTAATCTAATCTCGGCATATTTTTCTAACGCGGCTTGCTCGGTTTCAAAAGTGGCAATTTTGTCTTGTGAGTCCGACATTTGCTTTTTCATTGATAACACTTTGCCAATTAACCTCTTATCGCACTCGGCGATTCCAAATCGCATTGATTTAATATCGGTATCATTATCGAGAAAAGCAATCAATGTTTTAGTGGTTTTAATATCATCTTTTGCCCTTTTGATTTCCCCACTTAAATATTTAGCGTAGGCGTCAACATCATAGGCAAACGATTTGAAGCTCGTTAATGTTTCGGATATAAACTTATTATTGCTTAAAATCATTTCGGGTTTTATATCGCCAATGAGTTCAATTATCAATTTTCGCAATACCTTATAATCAAGTATGTCGATAAAAAGAGGGTTCATAGCGATAAGGCGGTCATTGATTCCGAGCATAGAATTTAATCGTTCTTCGGCATCTTTGATAGTTTTATAAGCGATTCTATCAATTATGTATGAAGTTGTATGCCCTATTAATTTCTCATCTTTGATAATTTCGGCATATTGCTTTTCGATAGTGTGGAACTCATCGGCAATTTGGATCGTTGCTTTAACGCTTACCACGATGTCGCTTTTACCAATGGGTTTATTGTCGGCATCATTTGGACTGCCATTTAATAACTTGCTCGTGAATAACCACATTATTGCTTGTAGCACATTAGACTTGCCAATGGCGTTTTTTCCACATATCGCATTTCTCCAATCATTAAACTTATAAATCTTGTGTTCGATGTTGCGAAAGTTGGTTAATTCAATTTCTTTGATTATGATTTTCATTATTTGCTTTACCTTATAGAATCACGACTACATGGTCGGATAGTTTCTTAAATGCCGCTTTGGGGGCATTCAACAATGTCATAAAAATATTGTTATCACGAATGCAAACTCCAGCTTGGGCGACTCTCCACATTCTACCCTTTCGTTCGATAACCACAATTTCGGTAGTTCTTAACTCGGCGATTTGTTCGATTACACTAATTTTCTGTAACATTTTGTTTCTCCTCGCGATTTGTTTTCGCACCTTTAATTTAGCACACCAAATTATCTATTGCAATATCTTTTTTATATTTTTTTTATTTATTTTTTATAGAGTAAAGAAAAAGGACTGCCGACCATAGTCTACAATCCTCTCGCGCGGTATCACGCCGAGCGATATATCAAATTATCGACGATTTGTTGCTACCACTACTTTTCAAGTTCTCGCCTTGCTTTAATAATATCTAATTCTTCTGGCGTGATTTCGCTAATTTCGTTTTCGGGGTTTGGCACTTCGCTTACGGCTTCTTCAATCACTAATTCTGCCTTTGCTTTCTCTTCCAATGCTTTTAGTTTAGCTTTTATTTGATCGTCCAGGTTGATAGGCACAAACATTCCGGTATCGTATTCATTGATGAACTCTTGCATAATTTGACCTTTGTAATTGGCTTCGGCTAAATCCAGACGGTTCTTATCGTATGCGACACCATAACCATAGACCATTGAAGTAAAGATATTAAACAATCTTGCAACCGCGCTAACCAATGCCTCTTGCGGGCTTCCTTGTAGGGTATCAAAAACAATAATACTAATAAGCGTTGAAGTTAATAACAACATACCCAAACGATAAGCAACCGATACCCCCGTTAATTTCTTTTTGCGATTGTCGATTGTTGCTACTGCTAAATAAGTGTTGCCACTTCCTTTACTAAAAAAGGTTTGGGCGGTCATTTTCGGAAAGCGATATTTGCCCTTTTTGTATTTTAAGACAACCTCTAATTGCTCATCCGTAATAACCTTGAAAACTGTTTCGTGTCCATCGTCCCATTTTTTTACTAATGGTTCTTTAAGCAACTCGTTTAATTCTTCTTCGGTAAGCTCGATGATTTCTTCTTTGTCGATTTGCTGTTCCCTTAATTGTTGTTTAATAAAGTCCTTATGTTCGATTTGATAGCGTTTGTCCCAATATTGCGGAAAGATTGTCGATAACCCACGATTGATTACCAACTTACAAACATTCACTAATTTTAATGTTGCTTCGTGAAAATCGCCCTTCTTGCGCCCTTGGAAAAATAAATCGCCATCTCTTAACGCCAACGATAGCACGATGATTGCGATTGAATAGTTAAATGCCAAATTGCCGATAAATGAAGTTGTTAAGATTTGCCCAATATCAAAATTGACAGTCCAAGCGGAAATAACAATCGAAATGATGAACACGAACACATAACCAAAAAAGGTAGCTACCCTTTGCTTGTCGGCTTGCTGAACGACATCAAATAATTTGCTTTTATCTTTCTTTGCCATAGTGATTATTCCCCTTGATTATATTTTAGTTAATTTGCTTTTAATATAGAAAAATAACATGACGATTGCCACAACCGCGACTGAACCTAAAATGAACCAAAACCAAGTATTGCCAAACACTATCATCCAAGTCCAACCATTGGCGTAAAAATAAATTGTCAAACCCACTATTGCCGAAACAAACAACAGAACAATTAACCCCCACCACAACCAAGTCGACACCCTAATTGCTTTTAATTTTTTGATAAACTTTTTCATTGTTTACTCCTCTGGTAATTCGTTGTTATAATCATCGGCGATATTTTTAATCTTGTCAAACACACAAAGCAAACTGCCCACACTCGTCGTGATGAGCAAAAATAGCATTGCGTGTTCTATCTTAACCCCCATTTGATTAACTGCCCTAAAAATAGCGTAAAACAAAGCGATGGTGGCTACCAACATACCTTTATCGAGTATTTCATAGCCGAGTGCTTTTCCAGCGTGCTGTGCTGCCCCTAAACGATTTGCAATATTTTCGGTTTGCAAACCCGATGTTATCGCTCTGCGTATGCGCGTGAAGTAAAGTATAATAAGGATGCCGAGCACCGGATATAACCAAGTCGGTAGATACGCTCTATCGGTGGGGAATTGTATGTTTTGAGCAATCAAGACCACAAGAGGAACGATATAGACAATAACTAAACCGATATACCTTAACCAATGTGCTTTAATGCCATTAGTAAAATCACGCCACATTGCCCCGAAAAAGCCCGATACAAGTTTTTTGAACTTCATATCATCACGCCCTTTCTTTGTGTTGCTTGACTTTTACTTTGAATGATTTTTTACTATCTACTAAAATGTTGGTTGCTTTTTCAATTTGCTTATGAAAGTTCGCTTTAACATCGGTTGCTTGTTTGGTCAGCATCATTGATTGCTCTTTAACTTTCTTATTTAGTGTAGCGTTAGCAATCAATTCATTCTGGGCAATTATTAAATCGACTAATTGTTCAATTTGACTCGACATTGATTGAGCAACATCGACCACTTCATTAACCTTCTTCAATAGAACTTGTGCTTGCGCCAAATAAAGTTTTACATTTGATAGAATCTTGGCAAGCGAAACCAAAGCGGGAATACCGATAGAAGATATTACTCCTAAAATCGTGGGAATATAAATATATGCTTGTTGTAAAGCCCATTCAAACCATTCCATTATTTAGTCCTCCAATTCCCCAAAGATTTGGGTAAACACCATTTTTAACTCGGCATATTTGTCAATCGCAATTTCAACGTTAATGTTGCCAGCCATCACTTCATCAAACAACGCCACAAAGCCATCGCTATCTTTAATTTCAATTAAGCCGGCAATAACCGATAATCTTAAATGTTCATAAGCAATCGTAAAATGCTTTTTAGAAAAATGTTTGCG
>JALOBO010000137.1 GCA_023228225.1 Clostridia bacterium | reverse complement strand
AAATCACTTTGGTATTCGGCATATCAAACAACTCTTGTCCCCAAGCATTATCCACTTTTAACGGATAATCTGATATTACAAAGTGCGTTAGTTGTTTGTCATCTTGCACCACTTTCATAGTTTTAAATTGAATTTTATTCGGTATTGCTTTCTCTAAATATTCATTTTCTTTATAGTTCTCAAATTCCCTTTCATCAAAGGTGTTTGAATAGGTGTATTTTAAAAAGATTGCAAGTGCTTTGTTGTCTAATTGTTTAGCATTGATTCCATTGCAATTGAAACTCGCCAAAGCATTATCAATTAGATTCTGCAAACTCTTTTTGCCGATATCGTGGAATACAAGATAATAGGCACTGGAATAAACTTTTTGTTCATAATTAAGAGCATTTAAAATGTTTATCCTATCTTCGCCAATCTCTACTCTTGCTCTAAATTCTTCTTCGTTTAAATTATCTTCTTCTTTGGAATTAATCAAGTCTTTTAAGTTTTGATATTCATTTTTAATATAGTTATCAAAAACAATAGGTCTTTCAAGTTTTATAATATTTATTTCTTGTCCAACGCCTATACTTTTTAAAATGTTTGAAAATAGTCCATCAATAAAATAATTTTGCTTTTGTTCATTAAAGAAATTAAACTCAATAGGACAAATTTCAACAACTCCCGTGAAGAAGTCATCTTTTTGTTTTATCAAGTTACTCTCTATCTTTTGGTAAGGTATAACGGCATTTATATTGCTTTTATTGTGTTTGCCACTACTAAAAGTTTTCTTTGCAAATAAAAACTTTAAAGCATACATAAGTGCAGTATAAAGCCTAGTTTCGTTAAAAGTAATATATAGCGGACAAAGGGCAACAAATATAGCCACCGCTATTATGTACTTATTTGGCAAATTACTTGATACGGCTAAACTTATAAAAGCAAGACCGACAACAGCAAGAACAATATCTGCTACCGATATGCTTCTATAAAACTGAATTTTAATTTTCGTATTTTTTGGTATTATTCGCATATTTGTTTCCTTTTTAATATAATTGTGATAATATTAAGATAAATTTAAGGGGATAAATTAAATGGAATTTATAATTAAAAAATTAAATATAAACAACAAACAAGAATTACTAGAACTTGCAACTTTAATAACAAATAATTTAACAAATAAATTATCCTATATAACTTACAACGAAGAAGAAGTTAGTCATATGTTTAATGATGATTATGCAATTTATTTAGGTGCATTTAAACATAATAAATTAATCGCAACTTCGGCAATATTTTTAAATCCAAATTATACCAAAATGGTTAGAGAAAAAGTAGAAGTAAAAGGTAAACTTGCTGAAATAGGACATTGTATGGTATTGCCTGAATATCGTGGGAATAATTTAATGTTACAATTAAATAAAAAATTAATAGGAATTGCAAAAAATAAAGGTGTGGAATACATAAACTTCACTGTTCATCCCGATAATGTTGCAAGTTATACTTCTATGGAAACATTAGGTGCAGAAAGAAAAGCAACTTACATAAGAGACAAAATATATCCAAGATGTATCTATCTTTTAAAAATTTAATTATTAAGATTAGCATTTGCTAGTCTTTTTTAATATCCTTTTGTGCGTGGTTAAAGGTGGTATCGCCTTTAACTACATTTTTTAATCGTGGCACTATGTTTTTACCCGCACCGACTAGACCACCATTAACAACATCTTTCATCACGGCAATAGGTAAGGTGGCAATTCGTGTTGGCATCTTTCCATAACGAGTTAGTTTATTTGTTGTTTCGCTACCGCTTATAGCTTTTGAAGTAGGGCTTTTAAAGGAACTAACCACTGCTTTACTAAATCCACTACTTTTATTTGTGCCAACAAAATTCTTTCCGCCAAGTATTGCTCCGCCGACACCGAGTGCTGTTGCACCAACTGCACGAGTGATATTTTTACCCGTTCGCATATTTGCAATTAATTCTCTTGTTTCGCTACTGCCTGCACTACTACCCGTTAGATTAGCAACCACTATATTTGCTTTGGTAACCGCAAATGCACCACCTATTAAAAATAAAATTTGCACAATTCCATTCTTAAAGGAATTTTCAAAAAATGTAATCTGTTGAACTTGTGGAATGATGATAAAAAATAAATTCATAGCAAGTATTATTCCATACGCACCAAGCACTTTCCCTATCATCATTTCTTTCCACTGTTTGAACCGCACACCATCATCTGTTGGAATGGTTGCTATGCTAATAGGTGAGATGATATACAAAAATACAATATCAAAAATCCTTTGAATAAAGGTTATAGCACTCATAACAAACATAACAAGAATTACCAGTCCACCAAGTATTCCAACAAAGAAATCCAGACTTCGTATTTTATAATACTGACTAACTATACTTGCATCGTTGTAGTCTAGTTCGCCCGTAACAAATTTTAATTCTATTTCTTCTCTTTCATCTTCATTTCCTATATAGGCATAGTATCCACTCGTAACTAGAATTTGACCGCCTATGGTTGCTTCTTGTCCGCTTTCTAACTCATAAGGATTCATACTGGTATTTATGGACTTAACCACAATATTTGAAAAGGTAATTCCAGCCACCAAAATAAAAGGAATGATTAAAAATATAAGAAAACTTTGAAAGGCTTTTCCTAGTATATAGGACTTGCTTTTTTTGTAGATTAACAAATACTTCTGTTAATTTTTTGGCATCAGGATAAACATAGTATACAGAACTTATTGCATCAACAAGCCTATTTTGATATTCAGGGAAAAAAGAGTCAAAGATAGTAATTATATCAACATATTTGTTTTTTATAAATGATAAATAAAAAAGATAAGTACATAAAATTTGATCTGAAATTGTTACTACCGTTTTATCAAAAAGTATATCAACTATTTCAATTGAATACCAATAATTCAAATTTTCAATAAAACTATTTTTATTTATTTTAAACACTTTACTTATTTTATTAATAAAGTCATTATCCTCTAAGTTTATTTTTTGGAAAAGAGCAATAATACCCAAGACTATCATTTTGTTATTGTCGCACTTTATATCAGATAAGCATTTATCAGAAAGAACATTATTAAAATGGTGCTCAATTAATTCTTCAATGGTCTTAAACTTCTCTTTTTTAATAAAACTTTGAGCAGCATATAATGAAAATCTTAAATTACCTCTTGCAATTTGCATTAAATAATCTATGATTTTATCTGATAAATCTGGATATTTTTGCTTAAGTATTTTTTTTATATCTACCATTGTTAGTGCTTTAAGTTCATATAATTTATAATTAATGCTTGCATTAAAAAGTTTTTCTTTAACATTTTCTTTAGCATAATTTCTTACTGTTGCAATAAATTTTAAATTATTACAGTCAATAACTTTATCTGCAACGACACTCAAAGTACTTGTTCGATTTGCATCATCTATTAACAAAAGTATTTCTTTAGAATTGTCTTTTAATATAAAATTGAGATCAGAAATTATATCACTGCTTTGATTGTTTAAAATATATACTTCTCTATTAATTTTTTGAGATTGCCAAATTTTTGATAGTTCAAGTGCAATTCGTGTTTTACCATCGCCAGGGTTTCCGCAAATAATTACATTATTGTTGTTTAATAGTTCTAGTAATTCCTGAGTTTCTTTCTCTCTATTTTGAAAGTAAATATCATGTTCCTGAATATATGTATTAGAGTTTTCATATTCTTCTAAATTTTTTAACGAACTATTACCAAAATCGATCTTTAATATTTCTTTTGCAATGAATGGGGCATTAATAAATAAATAATGACTTATTTTTTCTATTCCCCAAAATGAGAAAGAGCAATCTTGCTGTGAGCATAATTTATCACAATCTTGGAGTTCTTTTATACCTATTGATGAGTTACAAACAAACACAATATGATCTAATTTAATGTTCTTATCATTTGATAAAGAAAAACATTTTTTAATATCATTAAATAACTTTTTATCTAAAAGTTTTTCTGTTGAACATTGGCATGCAATGTTTTTATTATCTTTTGATAAAAAAATATCTGGAGTTCCTTTTCTAGTTTTTTGTTCGCCTTGCACTCGGCCAATATCAATATGCGTATCAGAATTATAATAATGATAAAGAATTAAACTAGTTAATTGTTCAAAAGTCGCAGGATCTATTTCTTTCAACTTTCGTTCTATTTCTGTAAGTTTGTTCATAGGCTATTCTCCTGTTTGAAGTATATCATAATTCTATCAATTTTTTATAAATTTGACAAAGATTTATATCAATAAATCCAATGCCAGTAAAAGCCAGTACTTTTAATATTTGTTTGACTGGCAATAGAATTTTTATGTTGCAAAATGCTTGTAAATATGGGGCATTTGGCTAGTGGATTTTTACCCTTTGGGATTGCCTTATTATCTTGGTAAGGTAAAACCAAGCAAAAAGATTTCCAACAAAAACAGTCAAATTTCACATCGTGCTGGTGTGGCTTAGTGGTAAAGCACAGCCTTGGTAAAGTGTTGTAAGGCATAAAATTGTACTTTTAAAATTTATAAATAAGGTGTAAAAACCCTTATGCTGTTATGGCTCAGTTGGTAGAGCACTGCCTTGGTAAGGCAGAGAGCATGGGTTCGAGCCCCATCATCAGCTCCAAACAAAAAATATCTCTAAAACCCTTATA
>JALOBO010000136.1 GCA_023228225.1 Clostridia bacterium | reverse complement strand
AAAGCATCATTATAATTGTCTATTATCGGTGAAGGCTGACAATGTGGCAAACCAACTGGATGAAGCGAAAAAAGAAGCTGCCTGTCTTTAGTACCTTTAGTACCTTTAGGTTGGCGGTAGTTCACATCCATAATTATCTCCTTTCGTTATATACAACATATCATAGTTTATATATTCTGTCAATACGTTTTCAATCTGTGCATCGTCCATATGATACAGAACTCCACAAAGTTCGTCTCGTACAAAGACCTGAAAGAAGTATGCGCCGTTCTCAAGACTGTCTATTCCGCTCCAGCCATTCTTGCTTCAAGCTCATAGTTCTTGATAAAGGTCGTTTCTTCGGGAGTAAGGCCGTAGAGTTTGCAGACCTCATCGTCTATTTGCCGAATGATTGAATATGACTTTACAATTTTATATTCTTTATATTGATTGATATTAAATCTTGAGCCTTTACTTGCTTTCCTAACATTAGCATTATTTTCAATATCATTTAAATATTTCTTGTATAAAATTTCAAGTTTATGTAATTTGTCTTTAGAAATTTCTGATACATTTGGTATATAGAAATTTTCTATCTCGCTTTGCTTCAAATCAAGACCATCGGTATAAACCTGTTGATAAAAATAGAATACAGAACTAGAAAGAATTAAACCAAACAAATTGTTATAATCGCAATAGAATGGACGTTCCTTTGTTGAACCAGTAGAATAAGGTGTCACACAATTCCAGTACTCACCACCAGAAGTACGATAATAAAAACAATCTCCTGTTTCTTTTTTGTAAGAACTAATATTATTCCCAAATGACATACATTTTTTAATAATATCGACTCCTATCTGATTGCCTATCTTTGGGTATCGGCCCGGCCTTTTAACTTCAAATGATTCAACAAATTTAAATTTATTTATTAAGTCTTGTATAGATTCTGTAATTCCACGACGAATTACATTTGTTGTATATAAATGAACCAATTGTTTTCCATCTCTGGTAAATAGAATTATTGATGGCCTTACAGTAGCATTTTCAAATATAGGTCTCGGCCTTCTAGAAAATGAAGATACCCTAATAGTTCCACAATCCTTTTCAATTTTATTATGCAGTGCACACATCGCATCACTTGAAGTAACACTCATCGGTACAATGAAAGCAAGGTTGCCTCCTGTCTTAAGCAAATCATGCCCCATTTCAATAAATACCGTAAATGTGTCGGTTGAACCTTTTATTCCATTTTTTGTTTTAGCAGCGGCATAATGTTCACGATAATATTTCTTTTCTTTCTCGCTTACTTTTGCACCGTACGGTGGGTTCCCAATCACAATGTCAAACCCACCTGCATTGTCGTTTTCTGACGGTCGATTGAATACGTCACTAAACCACGTATGCCAGAGAAAGAATTCCGTTGTTCCATTGTGTATCTTGTCATGCAAATCAAGGCTCTTTTCTGAATTATTTTTAAATCCACATTTAGCATTCACCAGCTCAAAAACAATATCTTTTATAATATCATCCTTTTCTTTTTTATTAGCATGATTATTCTCGTCAAAATATTCCTGCATATTTGTATTCAAAAGAGTACGCTGCTCTTCACAATAATCTAATTCCCCATTCACAGGTTTTTCAAGTATTTTACTTAAATCCACACCTTCATAACTTTCTATCAAACTATTTCCCTGCATTATTTTGTAGTCAAGGTTCGGAAATGGCAAAGGTTCTTCTTCATCAACAACAATAGCGAGCCAAAATCTTAAACGCGCAATGTCTACTGCACCTTTTTCTATATCAACACCGTAAATATTATTCTTTACTATATGTTTCTTAATTTCACTTCTTGATTTTGCCTCGCCTTCAATAGCAGATATACACGCAAAAAGAAAATTCAACATCCCCATTGGAAAAGCACCGCTACCTACGGCAGGGTCGCAGACTTTCACATCAAGAAGTACTTTAAGCAGTGCCGCTTTCTCTCTTTCATTAAAACACGACACTTCCGCATGTTCTACAAAAACGCGCAAATCTTTTTCTGCATAACCTGTTTTTTCTTGAAGATATGCAATCAAACTTTCCTTGCACATATATTGAACAATTTCTTTTGGAGTATAAAAAGCACCTTTATCTTTGTTGTCTTCAAGGAGATTTTCGAATATCTTTCCAAGCATTTCAGGATTTACGCCAACCTCAATATCATCTAGATCAGTCTCATCGATTGTAAAATTATACTTGCTAAAGAAAGTGAATAAATCATCAAACTTTTCTTTTGGAAATTTAATGATTTTATCATCAAGACTATCACGTTCAAAGAGACCACCATTTAAATATGGAATCTTTATCTTTTTCCCATATTCTTCACAGATGGCTTTTGGTGCAAAATCATCAGTTCTTCTTTCGTTAAGCGTACTAAAGAATAATGGTTCAAGAACATGTTCAAGATAATCATTTTTTTGAGTAGTATTCTTCCAAAGATTACTCATAAAATCTCTGTCACCTTGTCCCCAATTACTTTTGGCATCTACACCAATCCATCCCTTTTTCTGGAGAAAATAAAGAAACACTATTCGACCAAACAATTTTTTTACATAATCACGAGCAGCTTTATCATCACTGTTAAACTGAACCTTGAATTCAGCATTTGCATGACCTGTTTTTTTCTCTACAAATTTTCCACCTTCCTTGACATAGCGCGTTCCAGTAATGTATTCAACAAAATCTGCATACTTTTCACGATACTTATCAAAAAACTCCGTGCTTAACGATTCAATACTAAATGCTTCAGTCAAATCATTTGTTGTAAGCGAATCTTTCTTTTGTAAAAGAACTTCAAATCGCTCACATGCCGTTCTGACACCTTGATTTTTACCTAGAATATAGGTATATCGTTTTGGAGAAGTAGATTGTTTTTGTGTAATACCTCTCTCAACATATGAGAGTCTCCAAACTTTATTTCCAACATCTTTGTAATGAAAAACAATTATTGCTCCATCAAATTGAACAATATATTTTCTTATAATCGCTTGAATGCCAATTCTTGAATGCTGTAAATCTGCATTGTCATTCATTTGCACATCATAAACATTCAATTCATTGCCATAAAAAGTAAATGATGCGACATTTCTAATCGTTTCAATTTTTGCATGGAACGCTTTTTCCTTTGTTTCTTTATCGGTTGTCAGTATGTCGTATTTTTGTTCCATTTTACCAAAGATTGGAACTAATACTTTTTGTAAAAAAGATTTTATTCCGCACCAATCGTCATTAAATATTCTTTTAATTTCTTCCATTTTGTCAACTACCCTTACCTGAAGGAAGCGGATTTCTTGCTTGAATCAGTTAATTTTTTCAATACGTTTTCACATATTATTGTTTATATTTCCTCTCCTGTCTATACCACCAAAATAAACAGGCATGGCAGTTTCTTTAAACCTGCTTTTCAGTGAACCTCCGAGAAAATCACACAGTTCGTTCATGTCCATATTTGTAGTTATTACAGTACGTTTGCCATTATCATATCTGGCAGATAGAACATTGGAATCAAATACTTTTTCAATCTGTGCATCATCACCCTGTCCCATTTCGTCAAGTATTAAGTATGGAATAGTATAATATCCTTTTAGAACATCAAATTCCTGAACACTGCTTTTGAAGTTCCTACTTGTCCTTATAAGCGGACATACTTCATATTTGCAGGAAATATATTTACCTGCGTTCATACCCAGCTTAGAACGGTTAATCATTGAAGCACATGCAGAATAAGACTTACCGCGTCCAAAATCACCTATTAAAACCATAGTAGTATATTTAGACTTTTCTTCACAGAACTCACGTATTGTTTTACTGGTTTCTGAATCATCTAAAACTGCATTGCTGAATTTTTCAGGTATATTAGTTTGTTCGATGAAAGATGTTGTATTAAATTCCTTTTTATCATTCTGTTTAATATCAAGCAGTTCTTCTGCATCAAAAGTAGGACAATTCATATATACTCCATTCCTAAAATTCTATTTTAGCAACTTTTCCGTGATACTGTTCTATATGAACACCTGATGAAAGAAGCATCCGTTTAGATGCAAGAACAGAATCGGTTCCATCGTGCTTGTTATCAAGATAGACTACACGCTCTATACCTGATTGTATTACAGCCTTCGTGCATTCATTACATGGAAACAATGTAACATACAATGTCGTTCCTTCTAAGCATTTACCCCGTGCATTAAGGATTGCGTTAAGTTCTGCATGTACCACATACATATATTTAGTATTCAATGGTTCACCTTCTTTATCCCACGGATATTCATTGTCAGAACATCCTTTTGGGAAACCATTATATCCCATAGAAATTATTCTGTTATCTTTGTCTACTATACATGCACCCACCTGTGTACTTGGGTCTTTTGACCTTTTAGAAGACAGTATTGCTATACCCATAAAATATTCTTCCCATGATATGCAATCAGTTCTTTTCATTATTTATCCTTTTCTGTTAGATAGTTTATTCCAACGAAATAAATTGATTCCAACACTTTAATATGATATTCCTTTACAGCGGAAAAGCAGGAAAGATGCCACTCTTTTAAGATGGCACATGAACTGATGTAAAAATGTTCGGCTCGACTAAGAGAGCTGAGTGTTCGGAACGAACCTCCGCTGACAGACTTGTAAATACTTCATTATTGGTGAAAACCGGTAATGCAGCAAACAGTCTG
>JALOBO010000135.1 GCA_023228225.1 Clostridia bacterium | reverse complement strand
AAATATGTGTTCCGATAACATATACGGAGGATTAATACCAGAATGGATTCATGCTGATATTAAATGGGATGAAGTAAGAATAAGACTTATGAAATTACCGTATGACTCATTTTTGAAAACATATTATTGGAGAGCCATCGGTATGTATCTAAAATACAAAAATGGAGAACATTGTACTTATTGCAATTGCGAAAAAGGATTGCAAATACATCATAAAACATATGAACATCACGGACTTGAATTATTTTATTTAGATGATTTAGAGGTTTTGTGTGATAAATGTCATAAAATGAAACATTAATTTTTATATTCTTGTTTCCTGAACAATTTCCAGTTACGGTCTTTGCTTCGTTTATAATTTTTAGCTTTTTTGCACATGTGTTTTCTGTTTTGACAGTATTCATATCCATCACATCCCAGACATTTGTTTTTGTCATTATATATTTCTTTTTGTTTATTCAAAAACATATCAGCTTCTTTTTCAAGATTCTCAAAATCATTATCTTTTATGTGAGTAAGTTCACCAATTATTTGAAAATATGAATCTGGTACAGAAGAATTAAAATCATTATATTCTTCCGGTGTCATTACATCTATTTCTGCTAAAATCTTGTCACACTCTTTTCTGGTCATGATTATTTTCCTTGATATTGTGATTATCACAGAATTTATATTCTCTGTTTTTAAATATATGTCTCAAAGCACGACAATGTTTATAACTGATATATTTTATATACTCGCATTATATTGTGAATTAATTTCATCCTGTTATCCCTGAGAACCTTGCCCTGTTTAATGCATTTTCTGTTGAAACTTCAAATTTTTCTGCAACCTTTTGGAAATTCACGATTTCGTCATTTGTATTGGCATATACATCTTTCTTGAATTCCTCCATCGGCATTAAAAATGCCGCTGCAAATTCATTTGCTTCAGATTCCTCTGCCGTATATGCATAGCGATAATACACAGAATCTTTAAAACATTCTTCGGTGTTTTCCCAACGTGGTGTACGATATCCCATATGTAAAAACAAATGACCCAGTTCATGTGCTATGGAAAAACGTGTCCTTGAAAAAGGCTTCTCTTTATTTAAATGTATAATAAATGCTTTTTCATTTGTTTTACACCGTTCAATTAAGGCATCAATGGCTACATCAGCTACTTCATTATCGATAATACCGTTTAACTTATTCACGGCATCTACAGGGTCATAAGGAGGTTCTCTGTAGTCCAATATTTTCCTTACTACGTCAGCGATCTGATTAATTGTTGCTTTATTGTACATAATATATACTCCTGTCTTGCATCGGATATTTTAGAAAGTCAGATATATTCCTGATGCTTCCTCAAAAGCCTTTGTACGACGAATTTTTTCCTTTAATTCATTCTTTTCGCATTCTTTAAAATAATCAGCTCTTTTTTTCTCCACGACCGCAGAAGAAAATATTTCATCATCTCCTATTCCGCGTATTGAATCAAAACCAGATTCATCCAGCAACCGATTCTTGAAAACCGAATTTGCTGCTGAAAAGTTCAAAGTGGGATTCAAATTTATCTCTGTTGGACACTCAGAAAATACCACTTCACCATTATCTACTTCAATTAATTCACCAAAAAAATCAGATGTTTCCTGTATTGTCTTAGTTTTCATTTATCTTCCTCCACTTTAATATCATAATTGAAGTGTATTTTAACAACCAATTCATTAACTGATTCTTCCATTTTTAACTCCTTATTTGTATGTTGTTTCGTTGGACATAATCTGTTTTATGCTTTTATTGCCATAGAACCAGAAATGTACAGGTTTTTCAGAAACGGGCACATCCTTTA
Source organism: Clostridia bacterium (assembly GCA_023228225.1). Classification (GTDB taxonomy): domain Bacteria; phylum Bacillota; class Clostridia; order Christensenellales; family UBA1242; genus JALOBO01. The sequence goes on along the minus strand of JALOBO010000135.1, from coordinate 2,869 downwards.
GTTTGCACATAGTACACGAAGGTAGCCCGCATTCTGCCATAGTTTTTGTAGCTTCATCTTCAAATGCAACATATAACTTCTCTCCGTTTCTAAGTGTTATATGCGCATATGTTATTTCTTCATTTTGCTTCATTTTTATATCTTTCCATTATATTTCTTACTTTTTCTGCAACCATTTCACTTAATCTTGTATCCATGTTTTTCTCAAGTTCTTTGAAATAATTATCAACTTCTTCTTTTGCTTTATTCATTTCTGAAATCATATTATTATAGCCACTTTCTCTTATTATATACCCTATTCTGTCTTTTAGAGCAGTGTCTACGTATGAATCTATTTTGTTTATCTTTAAATATATAGTTTCATCAATTTTAGAGGTTATAATATCTCCTATGCGTTTCCTGTTCTTCTTAATAAATTCGTCTGATGGATTAACACCTTCTTTTAGTCCTGCATATATCCTTCTCCCCTGTCCATCATATCGGTATTTATATAATTCATCCCTAATATCGTTCTCTACTCTATTTAAAATATAATCATCACTTATTTTACAGCATAATTCATGTGCTATTGATTTTAAATATTTTTTTGTAAAATTCTGTACAATACTATTACGTATTTTCACTTCAACATCAGAATTTCCGCCAATCAGTTTTTCAAGTGCTTCCAAACTGTTAATCTGTACTACCTGTTTCATATCTTCTCCTTAAACAATATCTTTATATCCATTCAATACATTTATAAGCTGTTTTCTTTCATATTCAGCCTGTTTCTCTGTATCTTTTCTTATCCAATAATTACGACCACCTGAAGTATGAATCTTAAAATGATACCCAGTAGAAACCCGTTTAACTGACCATTCTATTTTCAACAGAAAAAACTTTTTACAAGTAGTTTCTTCTGTGAAAGATTCTTTGACCTTGCCTATGGCATCTATTTTATTTACAGGGATTTCATAACCATTTGATGCTGTTACCGTCATATTAATTGTTTCATCCATATCATTATTCTCCTATGAATATTATGCAATTCCTTCTTTCTGTGCTTTAAGAAATGCGAGTCTATCATCTGCTGATTTAGCCATTACATTTTTATCATAGTTGAAAGATATTTTTACAATAATCGTATGTTCTGTCATACCTTCTTCCATATAGTTTTCCCACCCATCGAAACCCCATTCATCATCATCATATTTGTATGCTTCAATATATCCATCAGATTTTGCTTCATCAAGATTATATTCTTTGGGCTCATTATATTCATCGTCTATTACTTTCTTTATTCCATAATATTCCCATGCCTTTTCTTTAGTTGAGAATATTGCCCGAATACCGTAATCTGAATAGCATCCACTTGTCACAACTCATACTTTGTCCATGTTTTACTCCTTAAATAGAATATATCATAGTTATGCCTTTTTGTCAATAGAAAGTATGTCACACCTTGTTATATTTTGGTATAACCAATTTTACATACCTGACATCATTTTTATTTAAATCTATAACCCTACTTTGATAATAGTCGGTGTTATGCGAGTTTAGGGAGCTTTTTAACGCATTATCTTCTATAATGTACTTTTTCCCATAAACACATTTTGTTCTCTGTCCAGCCTGTTTTTAAACAAAGGTAACAATATTTTTCATCAACTACCTTTATTATAGGTATTCATAAGATATAAATATCCATTTATTAACCATTCTGCATAGACATCTGAACCAAGACCCAAATAGTTTCCAACAGCAAAAGGTGGATGCGCTTCTATCAAAGTCAATCCTCTGTTTTTTTCTATTCCGAAGTCTATGCTTCCACACCAGTTTTTCGGATAATCTATTCCAAGTTGTGATATATCTGGAGCAACAGGTTCTTCCATAGATGTTTCTGATTCACCTGCATACCATCCGATACCAACTACCTTTCCATTAGATATATAATATCTCCATTCGTCTTTGAAGCTGACTATATCTGAAATAAAAAACGGCGGTTTCTTCTTATGCTTATACGTTCCGTCTGTTACAAATCCATTGAACCGTTTAAGTTTGTCGGCAGGTTTTATAAATACTTTATAATCCGGCCATTTATCACTTATGAATAGATTCCTGTTTAGATATGGTTTCAGAAAAGAAGGGTAGTTGTCAGCATAATCTGGATTGTTGCCTGAAGCCTTAATATCGAGTCCAGTACATTTCAAAAACCACTCTATTGTTCCTACCGGAAGCCACCCGTCAGGAACATCTTTATAATTACCAAAATACTTATATGGAATATGGTGTTTCATGGCATATAAGTGAACACATTTTTCTTCTGTATCTATATGTGTTTTGTCTACAGCAAATCCGTTAATCCTCATTTTCGTCGTCATTCACTGTGAACTGCTGCCAACCTGAAGGTAAGCAGCTTCGTGTTTCATAGACAGAAGTTAGTTGCTGATGCCTTGTGCATCGGCAACCAGAGCTTCCATCTCCGCACGCTTAAAATTGGTGTGTCCCACACCTACATTATGCTCATAAAACCAGACCATATTCTCTGCGGCATGTATGTCTCTATCCTCTTCAACTCCGCATCCGCACACAAACTGCCTGTCCCATACTTTTATATCGTCATGAAACGTTCCGCAGTGAGTACACAGTTTTGTCGTAGGAACAGACCTGTCCAGTACAACCGTCTTCGGGTTGAGTTTAAGTTTTGCCTTGACTCTTCCCATGACAGAATGCTGTACTGCTTTCCCATGCCCGCCTTTCTGCCAGCCTGACAGTTGTTCATCCTGAATTACAATGGTTTTGTATTCATTGAAATGCGCAACCGTCTTGTTGGCAAGGTCTTTTTTCCTGTTAGTAAGTTTCTGATATTCTTTCCTTATCTGTCCTACTGTCC
>JALOBO010000134.1 GCA_023228225.1 Clostridia bacterium | reverse complement strand
AAACATTTAAATTACCCCAATATGCAAAAGATAAAAGTTAGTTACGAAACTTTAATAAGTAACGATAATTTATTAACAGGTTATCCAATATTTTATGGCAATGTGACTGGCACTATGGCGTTGCATTTAGCTTGTTGTTTAGCAAAACCCAAAATATTTCTCAGAGGTTCTCTCGATATAAATTCTAAGCCAAATCATAAATTTAATTATCGAGAATCTAATATATATTTATTTGGTTTTGATTATGGAGCTGGTGATGTGGTCAAAGGTAAAAAACTAACTCATTTTTTTCAAGACCAAGGTGTTGATTACATGGGATTTGGTAAAACTAAAACCTATACTAAAGCATATGCTGATAGGTACTTTGATAAATTTAAAAACATAGATTGTAATATTTACAACGTAGTTGGCACACCTATTTCACAAATAGATTCATTTCCCAAAATTAGTTATGCTGAATTTTTTCAACAACATTTGCCCAGAATAGAATTGCCTAAAATTAGTCAACCAGAATTACAAGCAAATATTCACCAGTTATTAAACTGCTATAGGGCTTTAAAATGAAATATATTTTACGTGATTATCAAAAAGATGCTGTACAAATTGGCATTGATTTCTTTAAACAAAAGAAGCCTAAACCTGGTTTAATTGTGGCAGCTTGTGCATCTGGCAAATCATTAATTATTGCTAATATAGCTAAAGAATTAAATGAAAATGTTTTGATTTTACAACCTAGTATCGAGTTGTTAAAACAGAATTATGAGAAGTATATAAGCTATGGTAACGTAGCTAGTATTTATTCTGCTGGTGGTGGATCAAAAGAAATTGGCAAAGTTACTTTTGCTACATTAGGCAGTGTAAAGAATAGCATGGAATTGTTTAGCGAATTTACTTGCATTATAATAGACGAGGCACATAATTATCCCCCAAGTGCTGATGGGATGTTTGTTAAGTTAACACAAAGTATTGGTAAAGTTAAAATATTAGGTTTAACCGCTACCCCATTTAGATTAAAAACTTATCAACCATTTGAGGATTTGCCTAGACGCAGCATGTTGAAAATGCTTGATACAACTAGACCAAAAATATTCAGTCAATATTTATATTGCATACAAATTAATACTTTATATGATCTAGGCTTTTTATCACCATTAAAGTATATTGATTTAGCATTTAATAGTTGTAAATTAAAAAATACTAGTAGTGGTTTAGATTATACTGATGAATCAATGGTTGAATCATTTATTGATAATAATATGTTAAATAAGATTAAATTAATTAGTGAAAAATCTAGTGGTAAACGTAAACATGGGTTAATATTTGTACCTACATTAGAAATTGCTAATGAAATATATCAAAATTTAGATAGTAGTATAATTATATCATCTAAATTAAACAAGAAAGAGCGAGAACTGTATTTAAGTGAATTTACTAAAGGTAAATATCGTTGGGCTATAAATGTAGGTACTTTAACTACAGGATTTGATTTTCCAGCTATTGACATCATAATAATGGCTAGACCTACTAATTCTTTAGCTTTATACATGCAAATACTAGGTCGTGGTGTGCGTTTATTTGCAGATAAAAAAGATTGTGTAATAGTTGACCTAGTCGGTAATCATCGAAAATTTGGTGACTTTAATAATATAACTATTGAAAACAGATTGGGTAAGTGGGGTGTTTTTAATGGTGACCAAGAGTTAACCAACCAACCTAGTTATGGAAATTAAATAAATATTTGACATTTGGATTTTTCCATGCTATAATTATTTCAAAATGGAGGTTAAAAATGTGTAATTGTATAAATTTTATATTTAGTGATGTAAAAGGATTTATCAAATTTATAGACAATAGTGGGATAATGGCAATCAGATATATAAAATTGACAAATGATAAAAGTTATCTTTTAAAAAAAATCATGGTTACTAAAAGAACTAATAGAAATAATTTATTAAATAAAATAAATAATCATTATAAAGAATTGTCGAGTAAATACGGGATGGTTTATATTGAAATACAACTGACTAAACAAATAGAAAGGAGGTTAAAATGTATATAGGTGTTGATTTAGATGGGGAAAAGTTCTATATTAGAAAAGGTGAGTATAATGATTTCTTAGATATGCTTAAAATTAAAGATGTTTGTGAAGTTGGTTGTCGTTGTGATTTTTTTGATCGGTTAGATCTTCAAACTGTTTCATTATATAAATATGACGATGTGGCTGATTGTTTTCACACTTATGAAAAAAGTTTAATCAGTTATAATTATTAAAAAGGAGTTACGCAAATGTTAAAAAAGTATCTAAATGAAAATGTAGAATTTTATGGTGATGTGTTTGGGGTTGATGTTGGTATATTTAAAGGTATTATCAAATGCCATGATAAAGAATTTACCGACCCAGATGATGTGGTTAATTATATTGTTAATGATAGAAAAATAACAGTCTTTGCAAATAGGCAAGGTTTACACTTAGATATGTATAATCGGTTAAGCATTGTTGATGTTTTATATTATAGCACAAAAGATAAAGTTTATGGTATCCGCAATACTAGCGAACTATCTAGTTGTATTTTTGAAATATCATCTGATAAAATCAAAGAAATTGCAGATATTAAAATGGTCAAAGAATTGATTAAAAAAAGAAAAAAATTTCAAGAGTACGTTAACAAAAGAGAAACAGAATTAGATATAGCAGATGGTGCTATGTTTAGAGAATCACCAGTATTAAAAGTAGGTAAAAAATGATTAAAGTAAGACGTAATGTTTTTGAAACAAATTCTAGTTCTATGCACAGCTTGTCTATTATCAAAAGAAAAGATAATCAATATGACTATTTGGGAAAAGATGAAACTTTGTTTATTGAATTAGGTGAATATGGTTGGGGCTATGATGAATTACATACTGCTGGTGAAAAACTAAATTATGTGTTGACTAAAATTTATTATGATGCTATAGATGAAGAATCACTAAATATAGTAAAAGATTTGGTTTTGCAAAAAACTGGTTGTGATATTGAGATTGAAAATTATAATGATGGTAATTTTTGGATAGATCACCAATCAATTGATATGTTATCTAAACAACAACAAGCTAGTGGGTTATGCTATCGTGATTTTATTGAAAACGTGATTTTTAATCCCAACTATGTTATCATAATTGATAATGATAATCACTGAGGTTTAAATGACAAAATTATTAAACAAATATACCAATGGAAATTACACTGTGAAGATATATGACAATGGCACTAAGGCAAGGGTGTCTAAATCTGGTAATTTTACAGCTGAGTTTCCTGAAAACATTGACATTAAAATATCTAATCGCTGTGATTTAAACTGTCCTTATTGTCATGAGGGCAGTGTTACTGATGGTGAGAATGCTCATTTTAATCATACTTTCTTAGATACATTAAGACGAGGCACTGAATTGGCTATTGGTGGGGGCAACGTTTTTGCTAACCCAGACTTTGAGCAATTTTTATTTGACAACAAAGCTCGTGGGTTAATCAGCAATATCACAATATCACAAGTTCATTTTAATGAAAACATAGATAAAATAAAACAATACATTGATACTGGCTTAGTTTATGGTGTTGGCGTATCGATTGTAGATGCTGAACTTTTCTCATTTGGCAGTTTAACCGAGCAACAAAAACAGAACATTGTTTTTCATGTTATTTGTGGTTTGGTTGATTTTAATACCTTAGAGGAATTAAGCAAAAAGCATGATAAAATTTTATTATTAGGTTATAAATCGTTAAGGCGTGGCGTTGAATTTTACAACAAACGTTTTGACCGTGTTAATTATGGAATTGATTTATTATCTGATAAGCTAGAACAAGTATTTTATTTATTTAAAACAGTTAGTTTTGATAATTTAGCTTTAGCACAATTAGATGTTAAAAAGTATATAACAGATAATGATTGGGATAAATACTATATGGGTGATGATGGTAATTTTACTATGTATATTGACTTGGTTGCTAGTGAGTTTGCTTTGAGTTCTACATCATTGGTTAGATACAAACTTTTAGACAATATTGTTGACATGTTTAATCTAGTGTGATAAAATAGTATTAAATAAAAAGGAGTTAGTGATGAATTTAGCAGAATTAAGACAAAAGTACGATGACCTGGGTAAGGAAATTGAAAAATTAGAGATTGAAAAAATAGTAAAAAAATTAAGATTGAGTGTTAGAGGAATTTATTTATATATAGATTACGGAGATGATAGTTTAGGTTATATATGTTCTAAAGGCAAATTATACATTTTATCGAAAAACTGGTATATAGCTACATACGAACAATGGCGAGCAGATGGTATGCCAATTGACATTGATTCAGCTGTTGAATGGAATGGTGGGGTATATAAACTTAATCATCATTGTATGTTAGAAAGAATAGATATTAACAATGGATTTATTTATGATTTTGACAATTGTGTTGCTATGGGTTGTGAAGATAGAAATATAAAAAGATTTAAACATAACAATAGACCTATATTATTTTAAGGAGTGGCGAAATGAAACACATTTATTTAGTGGGTAAGGCTGGTTCTGGTAAAGATACTATAGCTGATTATTTAATTAATCAATATAGTTATAAGCAATTGAGATTTGCTAAAGGTGTTTATAATTATGCTTATAAATACTTTAACATGTCACCTAACGAAAAGGATAGAAAACTATTACAAGGTATAGGCAAATGTTTCCGTGATGAGATTGA
>JALOBO010000133.1 GCA_023228225.1 Clostridia bacterium | reverse complement strand
GCACAGAGCCCTGTCATATAATCATGTCATATTTATGTTAAATCCATGTATTTTAAGCATCAAAATTAAAAGTAAAGTTACAAATTTGAAAGGTTAAAACATAGTAAAAATCCGCATGAGCGCTATATTTCAAGCATTCATGCGGATTTTTTGATTGGTGCCGGTGGTGGGACTCGAACCCGACAACATTGTTTGTAGATGGCTATAATCCTCATTATTTTTTAGCCGTGCCATTTTTTGTGTCATTTTCTAATATATTCTCAAAATAATTATTTGTTTTCTTCTTAATTTTACTTGTTTCTTCTTTAAAAGTATATTGGTAAATATCTTGTAAAACGTGATTGCTTGACCAACCGCCCATTGCCATTACATATTTATCTGGAATCCCCTGCGCATGGAGTGTAGCAGCAAAGCAGTGCCGTAAGCTGTGCATTGTGTATTGTGGTATATTGTTATCAGCCAGTAATTTTTTAAACCGCTTTAATACAGTCCCGGGCTTTATATCAAACAAAAATCCGCTTTTTACCTCTTTACATCTTTTAGCAATCTGCTTTGTGAGATATGGCGGCATATCAATTATGCGTGTACCGGCGCTTGATTTATTTGTAGGCTTGTAAACAAACTCTTTCTTATCATTATAGACACGCGCCCCATGAATAAATATTTTGCCCTTGTTTACATCTTCGACGTGGATACCGGCTATTTCACTTTGCCTTAGGCTGCAAGTCAGTGCTAACAGCGCTTGGCACTCAATATCCGGCGCTGTTTTTAAAAGCTGCATGATTTTTTTGGAATCCTTTTCAGTCGGCATAGGCAGCGCTTTATGCTCTTTTGGTTTTAGGGTAATATTCCCTATGTAATAATGGTTATATTTCATTACAGCCGATATAAGCCCCAGCTGATTGCGTAAGCTCTTAGCCGAGTACTTTTTTGCGTTTTCATTCATCTGTACTTGGATTAAATTGCTTTCGATTAAATCATCTATTTTTTTATCCTTTAATAATGTATATGATGTACGTTGCATAACTTCATAGCTCCGTATCGTTGACGGTGACAAAAGATTCCGCTTAGCTTCTATATATTCCCCAACTGCTTTATCAAATGTAAGACCGCTTTTTATATCCTTTTTATGTTTGATTTTATATTCAGCCGCCATAAATTCAGCCGTCTTTTTGTCGTCTGCCGTAAAGGACTTATAAATAGCTTTGCCTAACTTGTCTTTACCGCCATATACTCTTACTCTCCAATTGCCACTTGGCAATTTTTTAGCACGCGCCATATTTAGCCCCTCCTAAAAAAATAACCACATTATAGCAGCAAAACATACATAAATTAGTATTTGCTTATTGTAAAATTGTGTAAAGTGTTTAAAATGGAGTATAGACGACATGCCGCCAATATTTTTGATGGGAGATTTTATAAAATGGACGTAATAGAAGAATTAAAATCAATCCTTAAAATGGCTGATATGGAAATCTTGAAGAAAATACATAAAAAAGCTATTTATCTTTTGCGACAAGATACTTCGCATAATTTAAAAGCTCCGTCTGTTTATCCTCCGGCAGCCCATCACAAACGGTAAGGATTTTATTTATAAGCTCGCTGCGTTCTGCGGCGGGCTTTTCTTTTTGCTCTATCCCAAATAAATAATCAGATGATACGTTAAATATTTTTGCAATTTCTGGAATGTGGTCTTTGTATGTGGCAGTCTCTCCGCGAACCCATGAACTCCATGCGGATTTGCTTAGATTGAGGTTAGTTAAAAATTCAATCTTACTCATTTTATTTTTTTTTAATAGTTCAGATATCATATTTAGTGTATTATCCATTGATTACCACCACATAATGTATAAAAATTAACTTCTCCCGAACTTCGAGAGAAATTTTTATAAAACCTATTGACACTCCCGAATATCGGGAGTATTATAATATCAATCAATAATTTATTGACCATTTACACAATAACAAAGAGAACCTTTAAAACAATTACATTTTAAAAGCACAGAGTTATTAACTTGTTCACAACACGACTATGTTATTACAATTCTTTTAATTTGTCAATGCTTTAGAGGGGGAAAGGGGGATTTTCTACCTATTATACACTATAAGTTTATAAAATTGTGCAAAACGCGCAGAGAAAGGACTGATTAAATGAATAATTTACAGTTAGTAAAATCTGAAAAATTCGGTAACATACCATGCGACTTTTACAGCGATGGCAAAGACTATTTTATGACAAGGGAACAAATAGGCAGGTCATTGGAATATAGCAATCCAATAATAGCAATTTCAAAAATCCATGATAGGCATAAAGAACGCTTAGATAAATATTCAGTGGTAACCAGATTGGTTAGCACTGACGGCAAAGTTTATGATACCACAGTTTACAACCGAAAAGGCATTATGGAAATATGCCGTTGGAGCCAACAGACAGGCGCAGACGCTTTTATGGACTGGACATGGAACATTATGGACGGACTTATGGCGGGCGATATTAAGGCATATAAGCCAATGACACAGGCTGAAATAATTGCAGCACAAGCTAATTTGCTTGTAGAGATTGAAAAGAAAACTAATACGGCGCTTGAAGCAACAAAAGCGACACAAAAGCAACTTAATGGCGCACTTGATGTTTTAGCCGCACCCACTCCAATAGATTGGCAGGCGGCAACAGGTGACAGAATAAAACATATTTGCAAAATTAATGGACTCTCTTATTTAAAAGTCTACGACGCGCTTTATAGAGAGTTGGAGCATGGCACAGGTTCGAACTTAAAAATAAGATTGCGCAACGAAAAAAATCGGCAAAGGGAATCAGGGCACAAGATGACAGACGTTAAAAATCTTACCCAGCTTTATATTATTGCACATGACAAAAAACTAAAGATGGCATTTGACGGTATAGTACGCCGGTTCGCCGCAAAATACGCAAACAGGGAGGTTTAAAAACATTGACTTACGATTTAAAAAAAAGAATATCAAATTTGCATGATAAAGATAAAAATATTTCTTGCGCGGCAGTCGTCCGCTATTTAAAAGCTAAGGAACATATTAAAGTCACAACGGCTGAATTTTCGCGCTACATAAATGGGATTGAAAATCCTCCAAAGTCGGGGCTTGTACTTTTGGAAGCCGACAAATACGTGACGGAGTTAGAACATGAAAACGCCTGAATGTGTTCGAGAAAACCGCGCAATATCAGCGGCTATAAAGTATGGCATGGAAATGGGAAAAATCAACTATGCCCAACTTGCCGCCGCGATAAATGAAAGTGATGTAACACTGTATAGGCACTGTAAGCACCCGGGGGATTTTAAATTGTCGGAATTGCGGCTAATAAGTGCAAAACTGCACATGCCGCTTGAAAAACTGATTAAAGGCGAAATATAGGAAGTTCAAAGGCAATCCAAAATTTATTAAGGAGTGTCTTATATGAACATCGAACGTACAGAAATCCTTACTACCTTAAAAAATCCGCATTGGCAGGCAGATATGTGTTTTCAGATTATGGAAGCGCAAGCACAAACAACGAGGTTAGAGCGCCACAACCGCACATTAAGGGAAATCAGAGAATACAAGCGCTATTGTCGTAAGCATGGCAAAAAAGAGATAGCTAATCTTATGGCAAACTGCGAGCGGATTTACCGCACGGGGTATGACCTATGAAATGTTTTTGCTTTGCAGTTATAGTTGCCGCCTATGTTTGGTGCTTACACGATGAAAGCAAACATGAAAACAGTACAGCTATGAAATGTAAATTAACCTTTGGATATGGGCTATTAGCTGTATTGGTAGGAGCGCTATTATGATTGATTTTCCCACACCGATAATTGATAAATTTACAATCCTGCATAACCGGTCAACACATGAAGTTGATATACCTTATTTACCGGGCGAACATGACAGCGCATTAAGCGTCTTAGCGATATTTATTTATTCTTTAGTCGAAAATGGGGTATTAGAACCCGATGAAGTTGTACAAATAGCGGAACAAGCCGCAGGGTTGCTATGATTAGGAAAAAATTAAAGGAGGGTAAAAGCTGATGGAAGTCTTATTTGACGTGTTGCTGTATCTCATAATAATCGGCACAGCGGCAATAATTATCAGTGCATTGCTTTACGGTATTATCTGCATGTTACATAAAATCCGTGGGGTTAACACCGCAGAGCAGGACATACAAGACCGTATTAACAGCAACCGCAAATACATGCGTAAGGAGATGTCACGCCATGTATGACCCATGTGCTCATTGTAGTTGTATATTGCACCGCAAAATATGTAAAAAATTTTGCACAGCTTACAAAATAGCGGTTGAGCGTGATGTGCATAATGGCATGATAGCCATTAGCATAGCACAGCACAACCGAATAAGGAGGAAATTGCACAAATGAAATGTAACCATGACTGCTTTAATTGCAAACTGCCGGAGTGCACAGCTCCAGAAAATATCATTACTCCATGGGAAAGCGAAATGTTAAAAGGTGCGTCGGGTAAGTGGGAGCGTGACATGATAGACAAAAATGTATCATACATGCTTTCCCACGGATACAAGGGCGACGAAATTTGCGGTATGCTTGGGATTTCGCAACAAGAGTATAACATTTCCCACGCGAGAATCAAAAAAACCGCTCTCCTGTTAGAACAGAAAAAGCGGTACAAATAAAATTAGCCTAACTATATTATATCTGAAAAAGGAGATTTGTCAAATGGAATTTGAAATTGGTAAAAAATATACAGGCAAAAATAG
>JALOBO010000132.1 GCA_023228225.1 Clostridia bacterium | reverse complement strand
TACTAATTTAGAAATCGCAATCAAATACGGGAAAACTATTTATGCGTTTGAACTTAACAACCGTTCATTTAAGTATTTTGAATTAAATAAAGCACTAGAACTAGCAAAGGTGCGGAAAAGCACATTAACTGATTATGAACAAGCCAAAACAATCGATTATGATGAAAAGAAACTTATTGTCGAAGCAATCAAGTTGCAACTAAAAAGATTAAAAGATACAGGAGCAACAAAATGACAAAAGCAATCATAATGACTATTAGACCCGAACATTTATTTAAGATACTTAATGGCGATAAGACCATCGAGATACGCAAGACAATACCTAAATGTAAATTGCCGATTGATGTGTATTTAGTTTGTTCAAAAGCGAAACCTTATTTATACACTTACGAAGATATAAAAGAAAACAGCGATTGGGAGTGGGAAAAGACATTTTTTGTGAGTAAAAAAACAAGCGTCCTCGCTGATTTACTTAACGGCAAAGTGGTCGCTAGATTTACATTGAATAAATGGGAAGAAATAGAAAAAGAAGTAATTTTTCCTGTCAATGAAATGATGGGGCATTTTGTTCATACAACAAAAGATTTTAATGAAAATCAACTATTGAAAGGTAGTCGTTTATCACATCCCGAATTACAACAAATGTTAATGAATAAAAGGGGCTACGCCTATCACATCGACAATCTAGTTGTGTTTGATGAGCCGAAAGAGTTGGGAGAATTTGAAAAAGAAGAATATGCCGTTATGCCAAATGGTGTATTTCCTAGTTATCAACCACTAATCAAAGCACCGCAATCGTGGCAGTATGTGTGGGTAAAGGAGTAATAGATTATGTATATTAAAGCAATCGACCATCAAAGAAAAATGACGGAAAAAGAAATGAAACCGAAAGAAGCATTGGCAGTTATCGATAAATATGGACTAAAACTTGAATGTCAAAGTGATGATATAGATATTTCTTATGAAGATTTTGCAAACGCTCATTTAATAATACAAAAATTAGTCGCCAAAGCCGAGTCGATGAAACCAATAATTAGAGGCGGTAATCAAGGTTTATTATTTTATGAGTGTCCTAGATGTCATGCTCATTTAGCACAATTACATTATTTTTGTCCAAAGGAAAATTGTGGTCAAGCGATTGATTGGAGTGATGAGAAATGAAAAAACTAAAATGCGAAATATGCGGTAAAGAGATTATTGATGGGCAAGACAACTATTATCAAAGTTTTGGCGACATCGTGTTTTGCGAAAGTTGTGGTGATGAACGATTGGGGCAAAGCCAATATGGCTATTATGATATCCTTGACGATATGCCCGATCCAGACATTTTGCTTGATGACGAATTAAGCGATGTTGATTTTTTTGAGTTTAAGGATAAGCAATAATGGCATATTACATATTCGAGTGTGAGCAACAATTATGGGTTGATGATGTCGATGAGTATATGGAAACACCGCGACACATCATTGTTCGACACAACGACATTAACCCGCCTGATTGCGTTAAAAGAGTTGATTTGCTATACGCACAAACACACGATCTAGCAAAAGAGTTTAGAACACGCAAAGAAGCCAATAACTATGTTCAATACTTGCGCGACAATATTGCTAGATTATATTACCTTGTATGCGACAAAGACGCGGCAAAGGAGATTGACGATGGCAAGTGATGATAAATTAAAGAAACTAATGTATAAAAAGATGTGTATGCTCGACGAATTAGCCAAAGACACGCACATAGATAGACATATGGCTTCAATGGCAAGATACGCATTTAACATCTTAAAAGAGATAATTGTAGAAAATCGAAAAGGAGATTTGGAAAATGACACAAACACAAAGGAATAGACGACAAATAATCTTTCAATATAGAAACGATAAGACAACCTTTTATACAATTAGATCGTTTAAGTATCCAAAGTTAGCCAAAGAGTTTTACGACAACGAGTTAAGCGATAAAGAAAAACAAAAATGCGATATGATGGTTAAGATTATTACACCAACCAAACAAGAGAGTTTCGTGATTATCAATCGTATGATTTTAGAACAACTTTGTGGTGCAGGCAATAAATCGCCAAAATTAGTTAGAGGAAAAAGACGCTAATGGCGAGAAAGAAAATAATTGAACCAGACATTTGGAAAGATGAAAAGTTTGGTTGTTTATCGTTGTTGGGCAAAGTAGTTTATATTGGCTTGTTTTCTAATAGCGATGACGAAGGGCGTGGGTATGCTTCGCCAAGATACTTAAAAGCGACTTTATTGCCTTATGATGATTTTACAAAGATTGAAGATGTTGAATATGCTTGTCGGGAGATCGTATCGCTTAAAATGAAAATCATATTTTATAAAGTCGACGAAAAAATCTATTATCAATTCCTAAAATATCGTGAATGGCAAAGACCCGAAAAACCAACGCCTAGCAAGATACCAGCGTATGACGGAAAAACACACGAACTACAATTCGGCGAGTATTCGACGACTATTCGACGACTATTCGACGACTATTCGACGACTATTCGCAAAGATGATGAAAATGCCGATGGATATTCTAAAAATGACTTATCTTTAAGTAGTAAGGATTTAAGTATTAAAGATTTAAGTATTAAAGATTTAAGTATTAAAGAATACGACTTAAAGAAAAAAAACACACAAAAAAAGAAACCCGATTTAGTCGAAAATGATATGAAATCGTATGAAAAGCAAGATTTACTACTTGACGATGATGTGTTTGTTCAACGATTTAATGTGTTTTGGCAATCGTATGGAAACAAAAAAGGCAGTAAAGCCAAGTGCTTACAATGGTTTAAGACACGAAGGGTTAGTGAGAAACTATTAAACGATATGCTACTAGCGATCGACATAGATAATAATGCTAGACAAGTCGCAATTAGCAATAACAAGTTTTACCCCGAAAAACCATTTCCCCAAACTTGGATAAATCAACGGAGATGGGAAACCACACTTGAAAACGCGTCTAGCGTGGCTTCTAACGAACAAGTAGGCGGTGGTAATGAAAATATACCAAGCACACCAAACTTGGGGCTTACGGGGCAAGGAAACCAACAAGAAATAGATATTGATAAGTTAATTGCTGATTACGAAGCGGGGCAAAATGCGAAATGATGAGATGGCACAAAAGAAATGGCGTTAGGGTATGTATTTATCGTGGATTTGTGTTTACAATTAAAAAAGGGCGTATTGGTGCTAAACAAAAACCCGTTTATTGGGTGTATGTGAATTACAAGACAACGATAATTAAAGAATACGAACGATTTAATAATTTAATGTGTGCCAAGTGGTTTTGTTGGCGATACATTAGAAAGGGAACTAAACGATGAGATATTTTTATAAGGGATCGATTAAAGAATTACGCAAACACGGGTGGAGTGTCCATTACGCAAAAGATACTAATAAGCGGTTTGTCTATGCTAACAAGAATTACAAAAGTGATTACTTTAATTCATTATTTATCTTTTTAGGCGAAGCGTTAATAAATGGCGAATTGAAAAACGAGATAGTGTTTAACAATGTTGCTAAAAAGGGCGATGACATTAAACCATATATACAAGATTTAATCGATGACAATTTAGTTGCGGTTGAACAAGATGAGCAAATTGACGAATTGGCAAAAGATTAAACAAGCATTAAAGCCATACGCAAGTTGGAAAATGATTGTATCACTAATTATTGCGTGGGCTTTATTTGCTGGTTGGGCGGTGGCATTTGTTGTTGTCGGCGTTATGGGAGATAATGGTTGGTTCTATGGAATTGGCACAGCGTTTCTTGCTTGGGTTTTGTTCCCTAATGGAACTTTCTTAATACCATTTGCGATAGCACCATTTATACATAAGTTATTATTTGTTAAAAAAACCAACAAGGGGGAAACAAGTGAAAACAGCAAACGCGGTTGATATTATTAAAGAAATAATGGCTTACTATGAAAAAGTTGTTGAAACTAACAGATATTTCATCGACGATAAAAAGAGAATACCAAAAGTATCAAGACCATTAAGAGATTTTTTAAGAAAGGCAGATAAAATCATCAATAAGGGGGAAACAAAATGAAACGCGAAATATTAGAAAATTATGTGGGGAAAAAAGTAAGGGTTGTGTTTTTTGATGATGATGAGGCGGGTGGTGTTTTACAAAGAGGGAATGACCTTTTTACTTCGCCAAAAAAATATTATTATATCAAATATCTTTGGGGAAACCATTTTGCTAATGGCGTTTTCTTTGTTTTGAGCCATATTAAAAAGATTGAGGAAATTAAATGAAAAAACAAATTGATGTTCTGGGAACTTGTTATTCGATACGCAAAGACACAAGCGAAAATAATAGAAAACTCGCCAATAACAATGGCTATATCGAGTTATTAACAAAAGAAATTATCATAGAACCAAGCAAACAAGGCGCTGATAATTTGGAAAACATAAATGCTTTTAATCGCAATGTGTTGCGCCACGAAGTAATACACGCGTTTTTTTACGAAAGTGGTTTAAGCGAGTATGTGCATAATGAAACATTAACCGATTGGTTAGCAATACAATTCCCAAAGATAGCAAAAGCATTTAGAGAACTAAAAATAGAAAAATAAAAAGAGGGAAAACAAAATGATAAACCTAGACAAAGCATTATTAGACGCGGTAAAAGAAAACAAGAATAGGCGTGGCGAAAGTGATTGGAAACTCATTAAGAAATTGCTTGATGACAAATATGGAAAGCGAAGCATTGAGGGTTGGCGTTGTTTATACAAACGAGTGGAAGCAAGACAACAAAAAGC
>JALOBO010000131.1 GCA_023228225.1 Clostridia bacterium | reverse complement strand
ATTTATAGAGCAACCACAAGATAGGGTTGATTATACTATTTGGCAATATGTAAACTATTCAAGGCATTTGGAAGGCAAACCATTGATACAATATAAAGAACTTTATTCATTTTTAAATAAAAGATATGAAGAAAATAAAAATAAATATAAATTCTTAAAGAAAGAAGAAGATGGCAAGTTTGATGATAATGACTTGGGAGATGAGTAAATGGCATCATATGGAAATTTTCAAAGTGACAATAAGAAATATACTAGTAAATCTTCTAGAGTAAATACACATAATGCCGACTTTACACCAACAGTTGAAATAAATGGAAGAAGAGAAAGTGATTCTTTTTATAGAAATCAAAAAAAATGGGCAGATTTAGTTGCATATTATAAAATTTTTCCTGATTTATGGTATGATCTTATTTCTCCAGAAACTGGTGGTATAAGATTAGACTTGGATCAAAGAGTGCTATTAAGGGTAATGGCAAGATTCCCATCGACATATGCAGTTTTTAATCGTGGATATTCCAAAACGATGATTATGGTTATGAGTAAAGTTCACCGATGTATTTTTCATCCAAATAGCAATGTTGCAATTACTGCACAAACAAAAGAGCGTGAGGCACAAAACTTAAAAGAAAAATATGATGAATTAATTAGATTTTATCCATTATTGAGAGAAGAAATATATTCTGCCAAATTCAGTAAAGATATGGCGGAAATTGAGTTTCATAATGGTAGTAGGTATAACAATTTAGCAAACAATCAACAATCAAAAGGTATGCGAAGGCACGCTGGAGATATGGATGAAGATAATTTAACAGATGAGCAAGTATTTTTGGACGCACTAGAACCAATATTTAATGTGCCAAGAAGAACAACTGGTAAGAAAGGTTTGATTGACCCAGTAGAATTAAATGGTTCTATTAACTTTTTTTCTTCTGCTGGATATAGAATGAACTCGGCATATTATAGATGTCGAAAACATCTTGATGGTATGAGAGAATTGGACGGAAATTTTTGCATAGGAGCAGGATGGAAACTAGGTGCTTTTTATGGCAGAGGTGAAACTATTTCTTCTTTAATGGATAAAAAAAATAATTTAAGTGCTATGGCTTGGGATATGAACTATATGTCTCATTGGACTGGTGCAACGGATTCGGCACTTGTTTCAAGTGCAAAATTAATGTCTTGCAGGAATTTAATAAAACCTGAATTGAAGGCGATTGAGGGATTTGATTATATATTAAGTGTTGATGTTGCTCGTTCCGATAATAGTAAAAACAATCAAACAGTTATATCGCCACTAAAAATTATAAGATATAAAAATGGTAAAATAAAAGAAGCACAGTTGGTAAATTTATTTGTTTTTGAAGGTGTTTTAGATTTTACTGCACAAGCAATAGAGATAAAAAAAATAAAAGAAAGATTTAATGCTCAAATTGTGGTTGTCGATGAAAATGGTTTGGGCAGGGGTAACTTTTCGTTACAAAAAAGAAAGACAGCCCCGTATATTGGGCGACCAGTATATAGTGGTATATTTTATATACCCAACACCACAACAAATCCTAGCAATCCCTAAGGCTAGTTAAACTACAACATAGTGATGAAATATGCACAAGTGTGAATGTTGCGAAAGCAGAAAAAATTAACTAGATGGTATAAGGTTAAATCCTAAGTACTATATAATGGGTCTTTAGGAGGATATTCTTGAACAAAGAACTCCCCAACGACTATCTCCCGTAAGGAGAGTACACCCAAGTGGGTGGAAGTGAGTGGCTCTTGCAAATGCAAGATGATGAAATAGTCTGCTCTATATGGAAACATATAGCAGTTCATAAAAGAACGGCATAGAATTAACGAATCTATGCGAACAAAAGGTTTAACAGATATGCTCGTAAGAGAGCAAATCGATCCAATGACAGGACAAAGTCTTGGTTGTTGGGACACATTAAACTCTGAAAGGACACCTGAAATATCGGGAAGTCCTAAAATAGTGTTTTGCTATTATGCACAAAAATATGACAATGAAAGCATTGGAACATTTATAGAAATGGTAGACACTAATAAATTAAGATTATTAGAACAAAAAAACGATTCTGGCTATGATATGAATGATACTGAAAATTATAAAGAAAATGCATTGCCATTTATTCAAACAAATTTTTTAGTTGAAGAAATTATAAACTTAAAACTTAAAAAATTAAACAACGGAAATTTATCAATAGACAGAGTTGTTAAAAAAGTTGATAAGGATAGATTTTCATCTTTGCAATATGGATTATGGTATATAAATGCACATATGAATAATATTGTCGAAGAAAAAAGTAGTGATATAGAATTATTAAAGAAATTTTGCACTGGTTGGTAACAACTGGCAAATAAAAAAATAATTATGGAGGTGAGTATGTCCAAAAGGCGAAGATATAATACTAGAACTGAAAATCAAGTAAATAATATCAAAAACAATGATGATTTATTGAATAGCCAAAATGCAGAAAAAAAATCGTTGTCAGACCAAGAATTTAAAGAGTTTATGAAATATACTGAACAAATAATGAACTCATATTCTAATACTGCTGGTTATCCAATGACATTTACACCAATGCTTACAAATGATAGATTGGCATCTATTGGATTTACGCCAAAAGAATTAAGTGCTACAGAATTAAAAGAAGCATTAAAAGACCCTGTAAATAGTTCTGAAATGTTGATTGCATATTCAGAATGGTTGCAATTCGGTGAAGCGATAAGCAAAAGAACATTGGGTTATATTGGCAACTTGCCATCATTTGATTATACTTTTATATGTACCAATCCACCTAAAAATAGAAAAGAAAAAGATTATTTGGCGGATAAGGCGAGATTAAAAGAATTTTTAGAGTGTTTTGATGTCAAGGGGGAATTTGCAAAAATTCATCGTAGGACATTAGTCACTGATGCATATTTTGGAATATTTAGAATGGATGCAGGCAAAAATTATACATTTCAAGAATTGCCAGCAAACAATTGTTTAATCACTGGCAAAAATGCTGATTATGGTTTTACATTTGATTTCAATATGGAATGGTTTTTAAAACAAGGGATTTCAATAAATCAATACCCATCAGCAATGAAAAAATTATGGGCAAGAGTATTTGGACCTAAAATGCCATTTAATGAATATGACCCATCAAAAAGAATAGATGATAGGAAGGGCACATTTTCGACTTGGGCACAAACAAGTCCACTGCAAAAAGATGGTGGTTTTACTTGTTTCAAGTTTAATAGCGATATTTATGCAATTATGCCATTTTTAACTCCACTATTTAATGATGCAATAAATAAAGGTCTAGTTCGTGAAATGCAAAACAATCAATATATAATTGCAAGTCAAAAGATTTTAGTTGGTTTAATTCCATTATTAAAAGACCAAAAAAGTGGTAGTGTGGCAAATTCTTTGGCATTTGATGCAGATACAATGAGATTGTATTTAGGGTTCTTGAAAAAAGGTTTGAACGATGCTATTAAAATTAGCGGTGTTCCATTCTCTGATGTAAAAGACATTAACTATACATTGCCAGACAAAAATATGTACACAGACTACACAACTAACCTTGCTGGCAATAGTAGTGTTTCTAGCAGAATAATATATTCTAGCGATAAGCAAACAAGTATGGAAACATTGTTAAGCACCGAAGTTGATTCTTCACTTACATTGCAAACATATAATCAATATGCAACTTGGTTGTCAAGTATGGTAAATTCTTTAATGGCGAAATATAAATTCAAATTTTCTTTTGAAGGGAATAATTTTAGTAGCAATAAAAAAGAAAGACTTGATACTGCATTAAAACTTGCAGATAAGGGAATTGTATTGCCACAAAAAATCGCAGCGTCAATAGGAATGAATGTTTTTGATTTAGAAGAACAGTTAATGAGTGGTGCAGAAGGCGATTTTAAAGATAATCTTTATTTATTGCTTAATAGTAATACGAAAGATTATGGTGAAGATGTTGGTGGTAGACCAAAAACTGACACACCAAATGAAAGTACTGATAGAAAAGATGATAGGATAATCGAAAATGAAGGAGGTGAAGAATAATGGGATTAACAAGTAAAGAAACACTAGACGCAGTGCATAAAGTATTTGATTATGCCTTTAAGGTTAATAGCATATGCGATAATATTGTTTATTATTTAGATATTACTGAAAATCAACCTTCTTTTCAAAGATGGTTCCACGAAAACATTGCACACATATTCCCACAACTTGCAGACAAAGTGCAAACATTTGGAAGTCTTAGAAATGATAGATTCCATAGAGGCGAAGTAACTGAATCAAGTAAAGAATATGTTTCTACAAGTGAAGCAATGGAAGATTTTGTAATGGCAATGACAACATTTGAAACATTGACAACCGAAGCGATAAAAGTTGCTATTAAAAATCAAGACTTTGCATATGAAGACTTTTTGCGTGATTTTAATTTTTCAGTATTGCCAATTTATACAAAACAAGCACTTGTTTTTTATGAGGCTACAAAGAAATATGATGCCACAAATGATATTCATAAGTGGAATAATGATTATGAAGAGTTTATAATCGAGCAACTCGCAAAGGGTGGTGATTGATATGGCACAAATAACAAATATGGCGGATTTGAATGTCAAAACATATTCTTGCGGGAGTCAAAGACTTGCACATAATATTAAAACTGTCTTAAATATTCAACCAGTTAATGTGTATGAAAACAAACTAGGGAAAATAATAAATGTTTTTATACTTACACCTAAATTGAGTGAATTTTTAACAGCG
>JALOBO010000008.1 GCA_023228225.1 Clostridia bacterium | reverse complement strand
TAAACTGTTTTTAGAAAGTAACGGGCGTCGCAGGGCGAAAGCCCCGCACCTTCTCGCCAAAACCACTTTGCTTGTTATAAAAGAATAAGCATCAGTCATACAACTAATGCTTATATTTGGCGGGAAGCAAAACATCCAAACTGAACTGTTTTTGCAGAATTGCAATTTGGTTATGTTGATTGCAGTTAAGAACAATAACGATACTAATTTCATTTGTCATAATTTTTCTCCTTTTTAATCAATAATTTCTTCAAAGTCATTAATTGGTATTTTGTCGTACATTCAACCATATTCAAAGAAAAAATCGCAATTCTTATCTTGGATTAAGTCGTATTCTATAACACTTATTTTTCCACGATTCGTAACAGCGATATTTATAGTTTTTCTTTCAAAGTTGATGTCAACAATGTTGAAGGTGATATCGCATTCACCATCAAAGTAACAAAATTCTTTTAGATAATATTTTCTTGCATCTAAAACATCTTTTTCTTTTATACTCATCTTTAATACCCCCTATTTAGATTTCGCCTTTCGGCAGTGGCCAAGTAGAACAATTCGGTTATTATCTATCTAAATAAAAGTTCTTTTGTTTAAGTCAAGGATAAAGCAAAAAATATTGTATAGTTGTTAAGTTAAGTGATTGTATACATACACAAAAAAAGCCAGGTATTTCTACCTGACTTAAATTTCAGATTAAATTGTTTAAACAATATTTTTTGCAAGTTGACTTAAACGAGAATTGTGCTACGATCAGCCACAACGAACGGCAAAGATAAATAGGGTTAAGTTTTATATAAAATAAAACTAATAAAATTTAAATATTATCATATATTCTTTTTAACATTAATTACTATACCTTCAATTTTATTATCAGCAACCGTATATGAAAATTTTTCCCCAACACTTTTGCCTATCAAAGACATGGCTAAAGGGGTTTTTTCAGATATTGTATTGTTTTTAACATAGGCATTACTTATGGTTTCGGTGGTATATCCATCCCTTCTCGCACCATGGTTATAGTTCCAAGTAGGAGTATATTTCATCCCATCCGATAGAATGGTTACTTCCCACTTTTTATTATTTTCTAAATTTTGTATTAATACAGTATCAGTTACTTGAATTCCAAAAAAATTAGTTTTTCGTTGCTCATGTTTTTTTTGAATAGTTTTAAAATGAGTTTCTTTTTTTTGGGGGTAAAAAGGGCTTTTTCCCTTAATTAAATTTAGATCCTCATAATATTTACTTATAGCATCATATTTTGTATGAATCAAAGTTTCATCAATATAAGGGAATAGATGCAATTTTCCACTCCTATCTTCAGCTAAAAACTTACTGCTGAATTTCTTCGAAACTAAATATTCTTCAGCTTTTTTTATATTATTTTCAAGCCAAACCCTATATATGGTCGAGCCAACTTTTATATCATCTAAATTCATTGAAATCACCTTATATAATATTTAATCCAATTTTATCATATTTTTTTTAACAAGTATAATAAAAACAAGCATAACAAGTTATAAAATATATGTAGATATATAATTTATAATAAACTAATTACAGTATCTTCTTTTTATTTCTTGCACTTCGCTACCAACTAGCATTTTTTTCTTTGTTAATTGAGTTGCCATCGCATCTAAAAAATCTCTATTTTCAACTAAAAGTTCTTTTACTTTTTGATAATGTCTTTGCAATTCATCGTTAATAGTTTTCTGTTGAAAAAATTTTTGAATTTCTGATGAGTCATAGTTATATGTTCCATTGCATTTGTCAAACCCTAAACTTGCAAATTTATTAATGGATTTTTTTATTAAATACATGGCATCTTCTAAATCATCAGAAAAACCAGTATCAATTTTTCCGTATTTTATTTCTGTTGCACATTTTCCAGCTAAAAGTATACGTATTCTATTTTCAACAAAGTCTATTGTAGAGTAATATCTTTCTTCGTTGTATAATGAAGTAAATCCTCCTGCTTTACCTTCACCTTCCCTAACAGATATAAGAGTAACACTATTCGGCTCTAATAACTCAGACATTACAGCATGTCCAGCCTCATGATACGCTATATGTTCATCATTGCCTTCAGTCATATTCCTTAAAGTTTTAGGCGAGTCATAAACAACCCTTACGCTTGCGCGAACAATGTCATCAAAATCAATGCTATCTTTCCCATCAAATCCTGCATTTATTCCTGCTTGATTTATAATTGATTCTAATTCAGCACAAGACCTACAATTCAAGATTTTTGAAACTTCAATTGTGTCAATACTGGAAACATAACTTTTACTTTTTAAATAATGATTGATTATTTTTATTGAGTCTTCGACAGTAGGATTTTCAATTTCTGTTTTAGTATTAAATCTACCAACTCTTAGTAAAGATTTAGGTATTAAGGATAAATCGTTTGCTGTTGCAATAATAAACACATCAGCATCCTTAACTTCATCTATGCAAGATTGAACTGCAACATATTCCTCAGCATTTTTATGATCCTCATCTTCATTAGCAAACTTATCTAAGTCATCTAATAAAATAATTGAAGGTGCGTTTTGCTTTGCTTTTTCAAAAACATCTTTAATATGGTTGATGAATTCACCATTTGGTTTGTCTTTTCTGCAAATGTATTGCTTTCTTTTACAAGCTTTTAAAAAACAATTGGCAAATAATGTTTTGCCAACTCCAGGATTTCCATGTAGCATCAATCCATTTTGGATATTTACTCCTAACTTAGCATACTTTTCTGGATTGACCAATATGTCACATATTCTCATGAGTTCAAGTTTAATTGCATCGTAGCCAATAATGTTATCAAATTCTTTCATATATAATTCTCCTTTGCAATAACTTAATTATAATAAATAGAATGTACATAAAAACGGACACGCCCATGTCCGCTTTATCGTACAACAACTTTGATAAAATACTTTTGTAGGAGATGGTTATGGTAAATACAAAAAATCTTATAATAAAAAGCAAGAGTGGAGAGGACATATCGGAAAATGATTATATCGAATCATTAAAGGTATTTGGGAAGTTTCTGCATAAATCAAAAAATACTCCCTTGACCAAATGTAAAAAAATTAATGAACTTTTGGCAGAATATAAAGAAACTGAAAGAGATGCTAATATCTTAACCGTTATCTCTGATGAAATTTTATATGATTTTTTAGAAAAAGCAAACTATGTAATCAGTAGAGATGTTTTTGAGGCTTCTAGCCCAGAAAAGCTAAACAACTTTTTGAGCACATATCAAGCTGAAGAAATAATTTGCTTCATAGATTTAAATTTTCAAAATGTTTTAATAAAAGATTTAATAGGAAACTTAAACATCAAAGCATCATATATATGCATTAAGATAAATGAAGAATTAGAAAAATCCTTTAAAGCTATAATTTTCTACATTTAAAATAAGATTTAATTTTATTACTTTATGTACTCATTGATAATAACGATTTTTATTAAAATCAATGTTAACAACTTTCTAATACAATGAAAAATTAAGCGGATACAAAAAAAAGATAGCGTGGCTATCCTTTTTGACTTAAATAAACAAATATTTGACTGGCAGCTCTATAAACTTTTCTAAATTGCCCTTAAACTCATGATCGATATCTTTTAGGACTAAAGTTTCTATGTTTATAACTTTGTTTAATAAAGGTAAAAATTTACATGAACCATCTTTTTCTCCCATTATAATTTTGATAAACTCGCCAGTAAAATTTTTTGAACTGTTTTCTATTTTATGAAAGTTAATATTTAAAACCGGGTTAACCGCAATTATTCTTTTCACTTTGGGGAAAAGGTTTAAATTCCATAACATTATAGTTCCGCCAGCAGAATGTCCCATAACAAAAACGTTGTAATCTTGTTTTTGCATTTCTCTATCAATAGAATTAAATATATAATTTAAATGCTGTATATGATTTTCATAAGAACCATGTGGTGTATTTGCAACAAAAACATTTAAGCCAAACTTTTTATTTGTGTTTATTGCTATTGTTTCATATTTATTTGAGTACCCACTCGTGCTTCCGCCCAAACCAGTTAATATCAAAAACACATCACTTTCTTTGCTTGTTAAATATTTATCAATTTGAATTTTATCCATTATCAACTTCTTCTTTATAAGATTTCTTTATAAATTCAGATAAGCTTTCGATATTTGATTTTTTATTTGCGTTAACAGCTTGTTTTAACAACCATTTCGTGTCTACAAGTATACCAAGTACTCTTTCATGTTTGAGGTGGTTTTTTTTGGTTTCATCTTTTAATTCTGCATATCCAATAAAAAAGAAATGACTTTCATCAATGTTTGTTTGACTTAAATTATCAATTTTATTTTTTGTTCCAAAATTTATTGTATCTTTTCTAAAATTATATGGAATTAAAAAGGCATTAAAGATAGGTATATTTTCATTTTCATCTTCCATTTCTAATTTATAAGCATAATCTCCATAAGCAATTTGCTTGTTTATGTCAGAAGCACCCGGCAGATATTGAAAATTTTCAAAAGCATAATATTTAGAATCTAGTAAAAATAATTCTTTACGATTGTTGTTAGAACTTCTCATAACAGTGTCAGGTATTAAATTATTTTCCTTGTCTTTTAATTTATTGTTTAAAATCCACTGTGCGGGCGGGTAATATTTTTTCTTTTCTTCTTTTTGCACACCAAAGCAACCATCAATCACATTTTCCCAAACATGATGAAAATTTGTTGTTCCAAAGAAAAAGGGTTGATTTCCTTTTGATTTATTTAATCTTAGCATTGCAAGCATTGAACTAAACAAAAGCTTGTTTTTATCATTGAAAGTTTGTGCAAGTTCATTTTGTAAAACAGTTTCAAAAATGTTTTTATTATCTTCATTAATTTCCAAGGAGGGTTTTTTCGTTTTTATTTCAGTGAAAAGAAATCCAAATTTTGAAAAAGCTTCAAATACACACCACTCATGTATATAAGTGATCAAATTATCAATTCTTTTTTTATTTTTCCTTGTTATAAAATCAAGATAAATTATTGAATCATCTTGAAACATAGGCTTAACTTGTGATATAGTTCTTTTCCAATTTATTTTTCCTAATGAAGTTTTTTGATAGGTTATTTCATTTTCAATGTAATAACCATACTGCATAAACATTTCTATAATTGTTATGTATGCATCAAAAGGAAAACTTTCTTCTGTATAACTTTGCCCTAATAGACTGTCGAATTTTGAATTACTATATTGCCTTATAATTTTTAATAAATAATAAAGTTCTTTTTTTAGTTGTTTTTGGTTATCTGAATCTTGGAAATCAATCTTATTTTGGATATTAGCTAAAAAATCATATCCCAAAGGAAATATGGCCTCAATTTGAGAATCTTTTTTCGCATAAGAAAACCTCATTCCAACAAAATTATCATTATCCTTATTTGTGTGGTTTTTTGGTTCAATAGGAATATTTCTCATTAGTTTTCCTCTGTAGTTTCTTCACTTGCTATTTTTTCGTTGAAATGTAGTTCAGTTTTAATTTTTTCGTTAAAAATTATTTCTGATTTTCCATTTACGAATTCTCTTATAACTTCTTCCAATGTGTTATAATTTTCGCTAAAAATATCTTCTCTATTAAATTTGAAAGCATCATCCCACAAATATTTCAAAACCTTATTTGCAAAAACATGCTTAGAAACTAATTCCTTATTTTTATCAGCACAAATAAACCATGCGCCAAGCCTTTTGTCTCCGCTTGCAAGCATACTGTTATTTTCTGTTATTTTATTATTTATTTTTTTTGCAAATGATAACCACTTTATGCCTAAGCCTTCTATAATAAAATCTAGTTTAGGATTTTTATTTTCTAAATCATTAGGAATAAGTTCCATATTCCATCTACGCTGGAAAGCCGTGTCTAATGTAAAAACATTTTGGTCTGAAGTATTCATTGTTGCTATAATCCATAGGTTAGAGGGAAGATAAACACTGCTCAATAGCTTTATTTCATTATCATTGTTTTGAATATTTTTATTTTCTATTACTCTATTTATTTCATCAATTATATCTTTGTTTTCAATAGAATATTCACTTTTGCCATTTTCATCTCTATCAAGAAGTTGAAAAATATCTCCAAAAATTGCTGCGGCATTACCACGATTAACTTCCTCAATAATTAAAAAATGTGGTTCATCTTCTATAGTACTTAGTGCTTCTGCCAAAATTCTTGTAAAAGGTCCGGGCTTAAACTGATAATCAACTCTGCCATTGTCACTTTGTGGCAAAATTTGCCCCACAAAATCTGAATATGTATAATCAGGGTGAAAAACAATTCTTCTAACTTGTCCTTTGACTTCTAGCTGTTTGTATCTTTCACTTATTTCATTTTCATAATCTATCTCATACACGCTCTCTTTTTTTATTTGAAATAAATTATAAATTTTACTTTTTATAGTATAACTTTTTCCAGAACCAGGAACTCCATAGAGGATTATGTTTTCTGCTTTTTTATAGTTACTTTTTGTTAAATTTTTATCATTGGCCTCAGGAAGTAAACTCTTGTTTTTAGGTTCAGGTATTTCTTTCAAACTATTTAAATCAATCACCTTATTTTTAATATCTTTTAATACCTTATTAAGTGACAGATATGCATCTTTAAACCACTCGAAAAAAACTGTCCAATTTGATTCATCATTAAAGTTTTCTATTTTATGATCCACAGAAACCCATCCCCAATCTCCATCATTTTGCTGTGAATATGGATTAGTTATACTTAGGTCTGAGTCTGCTCTTTCATTGAGGTATTTTATAAAATACCTGTAATTCATTTTTCTTAATTTAAACAATTCTGATGTTCGCTTAATGTAAAAACCAATACTCAATCTTTTAATTTCTGATTTAAAAGGTGGGCATAGACATTTGAAACCTATTTCACTTGCATATTCATTATAATCAGAGATTTCTAAGTAAAGTTGTCCATCAAGCCTTCTCATAATTTTTGCATTGTTAGATTTAATAATATCTGTTTTTAAAAAACCTTCAAATTTATCCCAAAATTTATTTCTAATTAATTCATAACTTATATTGCCTTTGGTTTCTTGAACTTTTGCCATATACTTTTCCCCTTTGCTTTTAATATATTATCATATTTTTAGAATAAAGTTAAATATTTAAAGTTTTTTATGTAAAATCAATACATAGTCCAAAAGTACTATAAATCATGTCTTAAAAAGCGGACATGGGTGTTTTGTTTGTTTATTTGTTTTAAATTTAATTGAATTTAAATTTTCTTTTCCTTATAATGAAAACATACAAAGGAAGGGATATGGCAAACATTTCAAAAAGCAGATATACAACTTTTTTAAAATCTCCAAGAGAATTATGGCTTTCTATTTACAGAAAAGATTTGGCGATTGTTAATCCTTCTGCACAGCAACGGTTTGATGCGGGGCATCTTCTTGGAGATTATGCAAAGAAAATTATTGCTGGGACTGTTGATGTAACTTGCTTCAACGAAGAAGGCAAATTGGATATTTCCAAAATGATTGAAAGCACATCTATTGCCATTCAAAACAATGTCCCAGCAATTGCCGAAGCCAGTTTTAGTTTTGGTAATATGTTTGCGTCTATTGATATATTAAAAAACAACAATGACGGGACATGGGATATTTATGAAGTAAAATCAAGCAGTGAGGTTAAAGATATTTATCTTTACGATATTGCTTTTCAAAAACATTTGCTTATAAAATGTGGTTTAAAAATTGAAAATTCTTTTGTTGTTTATGTAAATAAAGATTATAAAAAACATGGTAAAATTGAAATTGACAAACTCTTCACTTTTTTCAAGACAGATGATTTAATTACTTCGCATATGGCAGAGATTGATGAAAATGTTGCAAAGGCAATTGAGGTTTTGTCTTTAAAAGAGGAGCCGCAAATTGATATTGATGAAAACATCAATAAGCCGTATAAATCTCCGTTTTGGGAATATTATACTTCTCACTTACCAAAACCCAATGTTTTTGACATTTACCGACTTTCAATGAAAAAGAAAATATATTATTATAAAAATAATATTATTAGTTTTGAGGATTTGAAAAACACATATCACACTTTTAACGAAATACAACAACGACAAATTGATTGGAGCTTTAAAGGCGACGAATATTACATTGATAAACCAAATGTCAAAAAATTTTTAAAAAATTTTACATACCCACTTTACTTTTTAGATTTTGAAACAATAGAAGGCGTTATTCCTATGTTTGATGGGACTTCGCCAAATCAAAAAATCATTTTTCAATATTCTTTGCATTTATTAAATGCTCCAGATGCACCACTTGAACACTATGAATTTCTTGCTGAGCATCAAACCGATCCGCGCAGAGAAGTTGCTGAAAAATTGATTAAACAAATAAAAGACGATGGCGGAAGTATTGTTGTATATAACAAGGCTTTTGAAGTTTCGAGAATAAAAGAACTTGCAAAAACTTTTCCAGATTTAGAAAAGAGCCTTTTAAAAATAAATAAAAGAGTTCTAGATCTACTTGATGTATTTACTGGTGGTTATGTTTATCACAAAAACATGGGCGGAAGTTTCTCAATAAAATCAACACTTCCAGCACTTTTTCCAAATGATGCTGGTTTGAATTATAAAAACTTAAACGATGTTCACAACGGAACGGATGCACAATTAACTTATCTTGGTCTATCAATGAAAACAGAAGATGAACGAATGAAATTAAGGCAAAGCCTATTGTCTTATTGCGAGCTAGATACTTATGCTATGGTTATGATTTATATGTGGCTTTTAAAAAACACAATTATATAAACTAAATCTCCTTTAAAAAAATATTTGCAACATGCAAAAACATGGGTGTGTTTTATTTGCATGCATAAATGGAGGAATTATGGAAAACAATGAAGAAATAAAAGAAAACAAACCTCAACTTGAAAGATATTCTCCAATTGATATTGAGCCTATTAAAACAAAAAAAGAAATGAAGGAAAAATTGAAAAATTTAGATTTTTCAAAAGATTTTGTTTCTAGGCTTCCAAAATTGCTTGACCAGTTTATCTCTCTTTATAAAAATAAAGCTGAGTTAAGATTTAATATACTTATTGTTTCAGATAAAAAAACTTCTGATTGTGCGGAAATAATTTGCTCTTACTTGCATGCAAATAACATTGTTGAAAACAAACTATTAACAAATTATAATTACTTCTCAAAATTAAAGGCAGACAAAAATTTTGCCTCCTTTGTTTACTATGATTTAGATTTTGAAAGAAGGCAAAACTCAAATATTTCAAGGCAAGAAAACAACATTTTTAGCATCGGACTTGTTTCCTTGCCACAATATTTTGCAAACAGAAAAGTTTTCGATGACAAATTCCCTTTTATTGCTTTAGACGCACATAGTGAAAATGAGGAATATAATCTTGTTGAAAAATATATAAAAAAGATGGGTTTTGTTGTTGAAAACAAAATCACAATAAAAAAGGTGTTACATAATGTCGAAGAAATAAGAATAATCAAAAATGCTCTTGCTCAATATATTATAGACAAAAAAGTGGACAAAAAAGATAATGTTGTAAGGTTTGAAGAATTAAAAAAATACTTTAACACTTTTGTTCAAAGAGAGGAAAAAAGAAAAGTAAAAGTGAATTTGTTATTTCAAATAAATATGGAGAGTGTATTATTCCCCGCAGTTATCAATATCTTTTCTCATCTATCCAAAGAAAAGCGAAAGTCCAGCAAAAAGGCTTTCATTCCCTAAGGCACACTTTCGCAACTCGCGCTCTTGAATGCGGAATGGACGTTAAATCTCTGTCAGAAATTCTGGGACACAAAAATCCAACTATAACTTTAACTCGTTATGCTCACAGTATGATGAGCTATAAAAAAACAATGATGAACAAGATTGGTAAACTCTTTGGATAAAAAAACAACCCTTTCAGGTTGCTAGTAAATTTCATTTATTGATTAGATAGATGAACTATCTAAACGAATAATATCATAAAACATATAAAAAAACAAACATATCTAAGAAATATATATGATAATTTATAGAAAATATGGATTTTATATTTATTTTTTTTCATCTATCTAATCATTAGATGAAAAAAATATTTGCTAATTGCTTGTGTTTCAAATTTTTCTTTTTATTACATCTATTGTCACAATAGATGAAAGAAAAAGAGTCATTACTTATGTTTTTTAAATTTTTCTATATGGTTTTTGCAAATATTTTGTTTTTTCTATATTATATGATATATTATTTATATCAATATCTCATCTATTGTGACAATAGATGAAAAAATATGGAGTTTACAAATGAAGAAAAGTTGTTTTATTTTTGTTTTAATGATTGCCATATTTTCAAGTGTTTTTGGATTTTCAGCAAGCACATTAAAACCTGCTTATGCTAGCTCAAATGCTGAAATTGGCAATTTTGAAATATTTTCAAGCCAATTAACATCGCTTATATCGACTTATGATATAGAGGATTATGATAATTTCGTTTTTGATACAGAAGATGATTTATCTAAAAGTAATAATGCTTTAATGGTTAAGAGTGATACCTTTAATAGAATTACTGGTAGTCGCATTACCAAAGATAATGATAATACTTTTAGCATAACAAACAACATATCTTCAATAGATATATCAACCAATGATAACCTTATTTTCACTGACTCTGATGAAATTTATTCATTATCTCAGCCAGCAGAATTAGATACAAACAATAATTTGATTTTCCCAATAGAAGATGTTGCAAAATCTATGGGATATGAAATTGAATTAACAAATGCTCAACTACGTTTAACTAGACCATATCAAACTAAAAGACTAATTGTTAAATCAAATAATAAAATTGACACTCAAAATGCGATTGCAAGTGTTAGTGGCTATAACGATTTACATATTCTACAATACGCAACAGAAGAAGATACAATAAATGCACTTGAATATTATAACACATTAAATAGCGTTTCTTGGGCAGAAGTGGATAGTATTTTTGTTGCACAAGGATATGAAGAAGAGCAAGCACAAGTGAATGGTTTAAACGATAGTTTTTCTTATTCTAGTTGGGGTGCCGAAGCAATGGGCGTTGAAAGTTATTCCGACTACCTACTAAACACTGTTGGAAATAGCAATTTAAATGAAGTTATTATTGCAGTTTTAGATACAGGAATAGATACAGACCACGAATGGTTTAATGGAAGAATAGCAAGTGGCGGACAAAATTATTCATCATCAATTAGTGCTACTTCTTATGCCTATGAAGATGTTTACGGACACGGAACTCACGTTGCAGGCATTATCTGTGATTTAACGCTATCGAATGTTAAAATTTTACCTATTAAAGTTATGAGCGATAATGGTTATGGCTATGCTTCTCAAATTATGTTAGGTGTGAATTATGTTACACAATTAAAAAATTCTGGACGAAATATTTATGCTATGAATTTAAGTTTGGGTAGTGCAAATGGAATAGGAAGCGATGAACATCGTTCTTATTCAGAAGCTTTGACTAATGCGTATAACAATGGAATACTCCCTGTTGTTGCTGCCGGAAATGACGGAGCAGATGTTACTAACCACACACCAGCTAATATTGAATGTGTTATAACAGTTTCGGCCATTGGTATATCTGGTCCATTATATTACAGACCGTCTTGGTCTAACTATGGTAGTTTTATTGACGTTGCTGCTCCCGGCTATCAAATACTAAGTGCAAAAGTTGGTGGTGGAACAGTTAGAATGAGCGGAACTTCAATGGCGGCTCCACACATTGCAGGTGCTGTTGCTCTTTTAATGTCAGACTCAACACAGGACTATACTCTTACTGAATTAGAAACTTTACTTGACGTGAATACTGTTGATCTTGGCGATGACGGTTGGGATACTTTCTATGGCGAAGGATTGGTAAATTTGGAATATGCTTATGCTGACTTAATTGCCGATGTGACATTTAGCAACACAAATTCTGATAGCACTGAGCCATTTAATTTAACGCTTTCATCAAGTGAGCCAAGTGCAAGTATTTATTATACAACTGACGGAACAGTTCCAACTACAACAAATGGAACATTATATAGTTCGCCAATTCTTGTTAACACTACACAAAGAATAAAGGCAAGAGCGTATGTTTTATCTGCTGGCGAAGTTGTAAAATATAGTAAAGTTAGTCAAATGACATATTGCTTTTATGGGCAAGACATTGAAGGCGCCTTTGTTGCTTCCGCAGATGGAACATTGACTAGTTATAATGGAATTTTAACAAATGTTACAGTTCCCATGGTAGTTAACAATGTGACAATCACAAAGATTGGAACAAATGCCTTTACATCATCAAGTGTTGTTTCTGTAACCCTACCTTCAACTGTCGAAACAATAGGCTCAAATGCCTTTGCAGGTTGTTCTACAATACAAACAGTTTATGGACCAAATGTAAAATTGATTGATATGTATGCGTTTAATGGTTGCTCATCATTTAAATATGCAACCGATGCTTATTTCCCTGAATTATTAACAATTGGAAAATATGCTTTTTATCAATGCAAAAATATGAGGCCAATTAGTTTAAGTAAATTGGAAAAAGTTGATTATTATGGTTTTTGTATGAAGGATGTTAATGCAACTTATTTAACTAGCGTTTCGTTACCTAATGCAAAAATAATTGGCGATATGGCATTTTTCAATTGCCAATACTTGGCAACGATAAACCTACCAAGTGCAGAAATTATATGTGCCAATACTTTTAGAGAGTGCGATTTAATAAATGTTTATCTTCCATCTGCCAAGTATGTTGGAAATTATAGCTTTTATGTAAACGAAAATCTATTAACAGTTGATATGCCAGAAGTTCTTGTTGTTGGCACAAGAAGTTTCTATTATTATTGCACGAGCTTACATACTGTTGATATGCCAAAAGTTCAAAAAGTAGGGTCAATGGCTTTTAGGATATGTAACGCACTTACCACATTAAACATACCAGAAATACAAGAGACTGGCGACTGGGCTTTCGATGATTGTAGATTTGCAGAGCTTTTTGCTCCAAAGTTAAGATACATCGGAAGAAATTCTTTTAGTAGCAATGTTAATTTAAGAACTGTAAATATTCCTAATGTTGTTTATATCAATGCGGGTGCATTTAGAAGCAATACGGGTTTAACAACAGTAACATTATCTGCTTGTCTGGAAGATATAAATGATACTAGTTTTACATCTGTTCCTACAACCTGTGAATTTAATATTTATAGTGGAACACCTGCAAAAAACTTTGTTGTATCAAATGGATATGTATACAATGATTTATCTGCGGATTTAAGTTATTTTACTTACAACACTGTCAATGGCGAAATACACATTACAGGTTTTAATGGAACACTACCTAACAATACAGTCATTCCGTCTTACATAAATGAATTACCTGTTACAAGAATATGTGCTAGTGCTTTTGAAAATTGTTTGACGATAAATACATTATCATTGCCTTTTGTGAAAACAATTGAAGAATCGGCATTTGCTGGTTGTGAAAATCTTACAACGGTTTATTTATCAAGAATTGAAGCGATTGGACAAAATGCGTTTAATGGTTGTATATCACTAAATGAAATAGAAATAGAAAATGTTACCACTGTTGGACGAAGAGCTTTCTATGGGTGTTCGGCATTACTTAGTGTAAAATTTTCTCAAAACATAACAAACATAGGAACAGAAGCCTTTGGGTATAGTTCTGACGAATTGTTAATCCCAACATTTGTTATTTATGGATATATTGAAACTGCCGCAAAAGATTATGCTGATAATTTAAATATTACTTTTAGAGGAATTTTTAATAACTTAGAACATTTCTATTACAATACCTATGAAAATCAAGGAAAAATTGAATTGTTGATTTCATTTGTTGATAGTTATACAACTGGAAATATAATTATTCCGTCATCATATAATGGAATGACAATATCAAAAATAGGTGACCAAGCATTTTATCAATGTTGTTTAATAACCGGTATTATTTTACCAGATACAATTAAAACAATCGGAAATCAAAGTTTTTATGAGTGTTCAAATTTAGAGTCTATAACTCTTGATTATGTTACATCAATTGGCTCTCATAGTTTTTATGGTTGCGAATCATTAAAAACTATATATATGCCTTTGGTAGAAAACATACCTACTTATGCTTTCAATGGTTGTGAAGCATTGACTTCTGTAAATATTCCGTTTGCAAAAACTCTTGAAGATTGCTCATTTTATGAATGTTATAATTTGACAACAGTTATTTGCCCTAACTTAGAGAGTGTTGGGTGGGCTTCTTTCACTTACGATAGCAAATTAAGTTACATAGATACATTAAACATAAAAGTTTTAGGAACAGTCCATGGAACGGGAGTTATCACAGGTTCAGTATTTTCTTCTTGTAATAAATTGACAACATTTTATCTTCCTAAAATTGAAACTATGGGAACTGCTTTATTCCCTTCAACAATGACTAAAATCGTCATCGGGAAGAATTTAACAACAATTTTTCAGACTCCTATAACAAGTTCAGCTACAATTTACGGTTATTCAGGGACAATGGCTGAAACATACGCGACTGATAACAGCAAAACATTTGTTGCCATTGACGAATTTGAAATTACAAGCGATTTACAACAATCTATAACAAAAAACATAAGTGACGAATGCTCACTTACAATTGGTGCTAACGGATTTGATATTAAATATCAGTGGTTTACCACATTAACAAATAATATTACTGATGGCGTTGCCATATTTGGTGAAACCAGTCAAACATTAAGCATTGATACTTCAATTTCAGGAGTTAATAAGTATTTTGTTAAAATGATTAACTGGGACGGAACAACTGATTATTCAAATATTTGCACTGTAACTGTTAATAGTGCAGCAGGAACATATACAATAACAGCCTCTACCGGTTTAAATGGCTCAATCTCGCCAACTGGAAGTGTAGTAGTGGAAGAAAATAGAGATAAAAAATTTACATTTTCTCCAAATACTGGCTATCATGTAGAAACAATTTTAGTTGACGGCATTGCTTTAACTGGAACAGCACTTTCAAATGCGATTACGAATGGCTATGAATTCGCTAACGTAACAACTCATCATACTATCGCAGTTAGTTTTGCGATAAATACTTATACCATTACAGTTGCACAAGCTTCTAACGGAAGCATAAGTCAAGCATTGGCAAGCTATAATTATGGAACTAATGCAATATTTACAATTACGGCAGATTTAGGATACCAAATCAATAAATTGATTGTAGACTCTCTTGATATTACCGAAGGAGATTTGACAACTTACACATTCTCAAATATTTCCGATAATCATACTATTACAGCAGTTTTTGGTCCAATAGATAATATTAGTTACACTGTAAATCATTGGCAAGAAGCATTAAGTTCCGAAGGAGCAATATTATTTAATTCTAAATATTATACGAGATACGAAACTGACAACACTTTATCTGGTGCAACTAATTCACAAACCCAAGCAGTAGCAAAAGTTTATACAGGATTTACGTCACAACCTTTTAATCAAACAAGTATATCTGCAAACGGAAACACTATTATAAATATTTATTATAATAGAAATTCGTATTCCGTTTCTTTACAAATAGGCACAGGTATTGAAACCGTTGCAGGTGCTGGAACATATTTATACGGAGCAAGTGTTTCTATTTCAGCGAGTCTATCACAAGGCTATAATTGGACTTCTTGGAACAATGTTTCAGGCGACACAGTGAAATTTAGTGAAATAAATCATACATTTGAAATGCCTGCCACTCCACTTTCTCTTGTAGCAAAAGCTACAATAAGAACATTTACAATAACAGTATCCGCAGGGCAAAATGGAACAATCTCTCCAAGTGGAAATGTCGTAGTTAACTATGGCACAAATAAAACTTTTGACTTTATTCCAAGTGAAGGTTACCATGTGAAAAGTGTAACTATCGACACAGTAAATATCGGAGATGTTCATACTTATACATTCTTGGGAGTTAATTCTTCACATACGCTTTCAGTTGTATTTGAAATAAATAAATATTCAATCGTTATTCCAAATAGTCAAAATGGCAGTGTGTTCTTCAATGGCTCTATTTCAGACATTCCCGAAGGGTCAAGCAGAACATTTACAATATCGCCAAATGAAGGATATGAAGTTGATAAAGTTACAATTAACGGAAATGAAATAGTTGTAAAGAATAATTCATTTACTGTTTCAGAAATCAACTCTAATATGCAAGTAAATGTAACATATAAAACGAAATCAACGGTAATTCCAGATGACCCTAATGGCGGTGGAACGACTGACGCAGATAATCCGAGTGAGACTGGAACGGATACTGAAAATAAAGATTTTAAACAGTATTTAATTATTGGTGGGATTACTCTCAATGCAATTCTATTGCTAATCCTGATAATTGTGATTGCAAAAAGAAAGAAAAGAGCTCCAATAAGCAGTTATCCATATTATCCACCAACACAACCACAAAACACCTACACCCCACCAAACACACCACCTACTAATACTCCAAATACAAATGTTATGAATAGACCAGTTCCACCAAGACCGACTAATCCACAAAACCCATATAACAATCCTAATTATCCACAAAGACCATATAATCCTAATGACCCAAATAAACCAAATGGCTCAGGCGGTTATTAAAAGGAAGTTAGTAACAAAACAATTTGCCTAAAATTACTTATCATGAACTAAGACATAGTTGTGCAAGTTTACTTTTAAGCAAAGGTGTTGGTATGAAAGAAATACAAGAATGGCTTGGGCATTCTACATATAACACAACAGCAGATATTTATTCACATTTAAGTTACTCTTCAAAAATAGGAGTGGCGAATGCTATCAACAATGTATTTGGTGATAAAAAGAAAACAACTCTTGAAGATAATCAGTTAAGTGAAGAAGATAGAAAAGAAAAACTGGAATCAATAGTTCCAGTTAAAGTAAAGTCTTACTCACATAGATCAACAACTAAGACACAAGAGTTTGATTTATCGCAAGTGTCTCCTGAGCTTAAATATGAAGAAAATATGGAAAGTGATTTGGATGAAGAACTCAAAGAGTTAGAGGAATTAATTAAACAAAGAAAACAAATTTTAAAGAAGAAAATGGACATAGAGATGTAGTCTTTTTCAGCTGTTTTTTCATTGGAAAAATTGGTAGACAATCGTAATCGCTAAACACCGCTATATTTCAGGCTTTTTCGAAGTTTTTAAAAACTATTTGGTAGACAAGGGTTTTTTCTTATAAAAAGTACCGTCATTTTTTAAAATAAAAAAAGCCCTATTCACTAGGAATTTAGGGCTTTTATTGGCGGGAAGCGAACCGTTCAAACTGAACTGTTTTTGCAAAATTGCAACTTGGTTATGTCAACAACGGAGATATAGGTTACGACTAATCTTTCACAGCTTAATGCAGATAAAAGTATTGACATTGTTATAATTAGTTAGTATACTGAGTTATATTTAAAATATATAAATTAGTATACTTTTTAATTTTTTAAGCATAATTATATAAAAGGAGGATTAATATGGAAAACATAAAAATGAAATTGATAAATAAGTTTGGCTATAACCAGCCCTTTTTTGCCGATGACTTAAAAGATGTTTTTGATGGCTATTCAGAAAAATATCTTTATAAAATTATTAATCCTTTTATTAACAAAAAAGAGATTGTAAGATATGACTCTGGTATTTACTACATTCCCAAACAAACAGAAAACGGTGTTTCTAAGCTTAACCCAATAAAGATTATTGAAAAAAAGTATTTGAAAGATGATAAAGAAGTTTTTGGTATTTATGCGGGTTTAACGCTTCTCAACCAATTAGGATTAACAACACAAGTTCCAAATAAAATTGAAATCATTACCAATAAAGAAACTAATATAAAAAGAGAAATCACTATTGGTAAAACAAAAATAATTGCCCGAAAGCCTAGTGGTATTGATATTAATAAAGAAAACGAAAAGTATGTTATATTTATAGAATTGATATTAAAAGTTGACGATAGTGTATTGAACAAAGAAAAAAACTTTTTTGTTAATTACATTAAAACGGAAAAGATTAATCAGAAGCAATTAACTGAAATTGCATCTCAATATGAATCGTTTAAGGCATTAAAGAAAATATTAAAAAGCGGGGTAATGAATTATGTTACACAATGATAAAGAAATGTTTGAACAATTGATAATCTCTACGGCAGAATATTTTAACATATCAGAAATCGGCATTATAGAAAAGGATTATTATTTTTCCTTAATTTTAGATAGGCTAAGTCAAAAAGTTTCCAACTTAGTTTTTAAGGGCGGAACATCGCTTTCAAAAGCTTATAAGATTATTAATAGGTTTTCTGAAGATGTTGACCTAAATCTTTACACAGATAATGGTTTAACAAACAGAGTTATTAAGGATCTAACTTATGCTATTAGAGCTGTTGTATCTGAGCTTGGTTTTACTATTGAAAATGATGAAGAAATTAATAGCGGAATGAAATACAATAAGTTTAACGTTGCAGTTCCAAGCATTTATCAGGTATCAACACTAAAGCCAGTTGTTTTGCTTGAAACTTCACTTTCGGTAAAAGCTTACCCAACAGAAGAAAAACAAATTTCAAGTTTAATATATGACTACCTGCTAGCAAGCCATAAAATTGATTTAATAGTAAAATACAATTTAAAACCATTTACAATGCAAGTGCAAGCTCTTAAAAGAACATTCGTTGATAAGGTTTTTGCAATAGCAGATTATTATATATCCAAAGATATTAAAGAGCATTCAAGGCATTTATATGATTTGTATTGTCTGTTCCCTCATATTGCCTTTGATCAAGACATTAAACAACTCATTGAACATGTAAGAAAAACCCGAAGTGAATTGAGTTTTTGTTTGTCAGCACAAGCTGGAGTGAATTTAAACCAAATCTTAAACAACATATTGGCAGAAAACACTTATAAAACAGATTACAACACAATTACAAAATCGCTGATTTATGATGGCATAAGCTACAGTCAAACCATTGAAATTCTACAAAAAATTATTGATTCCAACTTTTTTAATAGTCTGTAGGCAAATGTCCTGCTAAATGAAACATAAAATACTTGTTCTAATAATTTTTATAGCTAAATTTTAGCACGCATTTAAGAATTAAAACACCCCGTTACTTTATTTTATAAAAGCCCAGACAATCATAAAAATATGATTAAGCGAAGGTAAGGTTATTGTAATTTTTTAGGACAATTAAAGCAATGTTATGCTATAATAAAAAAATAATACTATAACCAGTGAGGATAACAAATGAAAAATGATTTAACATTTTTTACAAATGAACCAGAAAGAACGCTTTATGAAAGGTTTAGCACGATTTTAACCAACAACACTCAGTTTTTTGATGTGCTTGTAGGCTATTTTAGGACATCGGGATTTTATCGATTATATGATTCTATGGAAAACATTGATAAAATAAGAATTCTAGTAGGATTGAATGTTGATAGAAAAACTATTGAAATTATTGATAGTGCAAAAACTATTGCAAATCTTTCTAATGCACAAATAAAAGAATCTTTTGCAAAAGAAGTTACAGTAGAATTTGAAAATTCAGAAGATTCTAAAGAATTGGAAGTTGGGGTTAGAACGTTCATTGAATGGTTAAAATGTGGAAAACTTGAAATGAGAATGTATCCAAAAGAAAAAATACATGCAAAGGTTTACATAATTAGAAAAAATGAACAATCAGAAAATTATGGTAGTGTAATTACTGGTTCAAGCAATTTTTCTGAGTCTGGACTAATAAATAATTTAGAGTTTAATGTTGAGTTAAAAGACAGTAGAGATGTTAAGTTTGCATTAGAAAAATTTGAAGAATTATGGAAAGATTCTATTGACATTAGTCAAACATTTGCAGATACAATATCTACTGAAACTTGGATAAGAGATGATATAACGCCTTATGAATTATATTTAAAAACAATTTACGGGTTTTTTGAAGAAGAAATCAATTCGGATAAGGATAGGTCCGTCGAGGATTTACTACCAGATGGGTTCATGAAATTAAAATATCAACTTGATGCTGTTGTTCAGGCAAAAAGAATTTTAAGTACATATGGTGGAGTTTTTATTTCAGATGTCGTAGGTCTAGGAAAAACTTATATTTGTGCCATGCTTGCGAATAGTTTCAAAAACAGTAGAAAACTAATTATATGCCCACCAGTGCTTTTAGATTATTGGGAAGGCGTTATGGAAGATTTTGGTGTTTCCTGTAAGGTAT
The DNA here is from genome assembly GCA_023228225.1 of Clostridia bacterium. Taxonomy (GTDB): domain Bacteria; phylum Bacillota; class Clostridia; order Christensenellales; family UBA1242; genus JALOBO01. The sequence continues at coordinate 55,493 of JALOBO010000008.1, read as the reverse complement.
GCTCTCTTGGTAAACTTGACAGTTTGCTTGAAGATAAACAAAATTTAGCAAGATATGATTATGTGTTTATTGATGAAGCACATAGATTTAGAAACTCAAAAACGGAAAGTTTTGGAAAGTTGCATGAAATTTGCTATGGTAAAAAAGTTGTATTAATATCTGCAACGCCTATTAATAATTATACAAGTGATATTGAAAACCAATTATATTTATTTCAACCAAAACATCAAAGTAACATAATTCCAAATGAACCCAATTTGGAAGGTTTTTTCTCAAAACTTAACAGCAAATTAAGTAAATTAGATAAAGGCACTACCGAATATGCAGAACAATTAAGGAAAAACTCCTCGATAATAAGAGATAAACTACTTAGACATGTAATGGTTAGAAGAACGAGAAGTGAAATTAAAGAATATTACAAAGATGACCTAGCAAAACAGGGATTAAAGTTTCCACAACTGGGAAATCCTGAAAAAATTATATATTCTTTTGATAAAAAAACTAACGAAATTTTTGAAGAAACAATTGGCATTATTAAGAAACTATCTTATGCTAGGTACATTTCGGCGTCTTATCTAAAGGATAAAACAAAAGCTTCAAACATCTTATCGGCACAAACCTTTATTGGTGGATTTATGAAATCTATTCTTGTTAAAAGATTAGAAAGCAGTTTTTATGCATTTAAAATGACCTTGTCGCGTTTTATCAAATCTTATCAAGACTTTATTGATATGGCAAATAAAGGAAATGTATACATAAGCAAAAAAGTAGATGTCTATGAATTGTTAGATAATGGCGATGATGAAAAACTTATGGATCTTGTTGCCGATGAAAAAGTACAACACTTTATGTCCGATGATTTTAAACCAGAATTTTTCAGAGATTTAGTTTCTGATTTAACTTGGCTAAAGAATCTCTCAGCAAGATGGGATTTAATTATAAACGATCCTAAACTTGAACAATTTAAAAAAGATATGATTGAAAACGCAATACTAAAAAGCGGCAAGAAAATTATTTTTACTGAATCAAAGGAAACGGCAAAGTATGTTGGCGATGCTTTAAAAGAAATTTTTGGAGATAAAGTTGTTGTTTTTAGTGGCGAAAGCTCACCATATCTAAAAAAACAAATAGAGAAAAGCTTTAATCCAAAGTTTATTGATGAAAATGAAGATAGGTATGACATTTTAATAACAACCGATGTTTTTGCCGAAGGTATAAACTTACATAGAGCGAATAAATTAATTAACTATGACTTACCCTGGAATCCAACACGAATTATGCAAAGAGTCGGCAGAATAAACAGAGTAGGTACAATTTTTGACAGGATTTATGTATTCAATTTTTTGCCAACCTCTAGCACAACGGCTCAATTACCACTTGAGGAAAGAATTATGGAAAAATTACAAGCGTTCCATGATACTTTAGGTGAAGATTATAAGTATTTGTCTGATGATGAAGTTGTTTCATCTCATAAATTGTATGAAATTTTAACAAAAAATTCGCAAGAAGATGGTAATGCGGAAAGTATGAACCCTGAACTAGAATACTTAGCTCTTATTAGAAAAATTAGAGATGAGAATATTGATTTATTTGAAAAAATTAAAAAATTACCTATTAAGTCCAAATCAAGTAAAAAATCAGATTTAATAAGCAAAGAAGCAGTGTTAACATTCTTTAGAAAAGGCACATTAAAATCTTTTTATATATCAGACGAGGACAGTTGTAACGAAATAACATTTATAGAAGCAATACAGTTTATAAAAGCAATACCATCATTGAAAAAAATCAAGATTGAGGATAATTATTATAAGTATCTAGAAATTAACAAAAAAGCATTTGATGGCAAATTAGAAATAAACAATTTATTATTTGATAAAAATGAAAAAACAGCAATGACTGGAAATGATGGTAATATTATTAAAACACTAAAAGCAATATTAAGTTGTAGAGAATTAACTATTAATGAAATTGATAATATTAACAAGATGATTGAACTGTTTGAAAATGGCGAAATACCTGACAGTTTATCAAAATCAATAATCCAAGCTAAGAAAAATGCTGAGAGCGAACTTGAAGCATATCATTCAATATATGATAAGATTCCATCAAGATATTTTGATGGCAGAAAAGATACATATAAAGAAAAAAACTTTAAAAAACAGATCATATTATCTAGTTATTTAAGGGAGGAATAGCATGGCGTCTTATCAAGATATTCTTGTAAATACATTAACAAACAAATTTGAAATGAAATCATTTACTAATTTTATAGTAAATTTTTTCAACAATACAAAAGTTATTAACACTGACACAAAAAGCAATGACTATTGGAACTGGAATGAGTATTCTTATTATGTAAATGGTTATTACTTAGTTGCAGAATACACAAGTCCCGATAATAAAAAGATTGCTGTTTTTGCAGTTGAATTAAAGAAAGGAAGATCATTAGAAAAAGCAAGAAGTAAACAAAGAAATTTTATTGCAGACAGAATAAAAAACTCAAAATACGATGGTGCAATTGCTGCCTTTTATTCAGAAGATGAAAAAGACTTAAAATGGCGACTGTCTTTTGTAAGATTGGATTATGAGTTTTTAAAAGGCAAAGTAAAAACAAGTTTTACTCCGGCAAAAAGATATTCATATTTAGTTGGAAAAGATGAACCTTGTCATACCGCAATGCAACAATTGTTCCCTATTTTAGAAAATGAAAAATTTAATCCAACAATAGATAGAATTGAAGAAGCTTTTAGCGTAGAAAAAGTAACAAAACAATTCTTTGAAAAGTATAAAGAAAAATACTTTGAAGTTGTAGACCACCTAAAGGGCAATGAAGAATTTAATTTAGAAGCACAAAGATGTTTAAAATCGGAAGATACCAGTGTTATAGAAAAATTTACAGAACAGTACGCAAAAAAACTTATGGGACAGCTTGCCTTTCTGTATTTTTTGCAAAAAAAAGGTTGGATGGGCGTAAATGCTATTCCTGAAGTTATTTCAGAGAAAGAATTTAAAAATGCCTATTTTTATAATGCCTTAACAAAAAAGTTTGTTGACAAAGTCTATATAAAAAGTGAATCTGATAAATATAAATTGCAAACAGCAATTCTTAAGTCCTTAAACCCAGACGAGGAAATTTCACTTGCCTGCGGAGTTAAAGGTCAATCGTGGGGTACTGGTCCAAAAGACTTCGTAAGAAAATTATTCAGCGAGGCTGTAAGAACAAAGAAAAATTACTTTAATAATTTCCTTGAGCCGTTATTTTACGAAGCATTAAACGCAAAGCGACCAGCGGACAATTACTTTGTAAAATTACATTGCAGAGTACCATTTTTAAATGGCGGACTTTTTGAACCCTTAGAAAACTATGACTGGGAACATAGTAATTTTGATATTCCAAATTCTTTATTTTCTAATATAGACACAAAAGGCGAGAGAGAAGCAGACGGAATTCTTGATATTTTTGATAGATACAATTTTACCATGAACGAAGATGAGCCACTTGAAAAAGAAGTCGCGGTTGACCCAGAAATGCTTGGAAAAATTTTTGAAAATCTACTAGATGCTAAAGATAGAAAATCTAAAGGTGCGTTTTATACTCCAAGAGAAATAGTGCATTATATGTGCCAAGAGAGCTTGATTAACTACCTTGTGAATACAATAAAATTACCATATGATGACACAAAAGATTTCATTCTTTACGGCGAAATAATGAAAGACGAAGATTGTAGCAGAGAAGTGAAGCAAGGCATTGCAAACATGCTGATTCCTGAAAGTATTTATAACAATCTTAAATTAATAGACGATGCCTTAGCCGATGTAAGAATTGCAGATCCTGCAGTTGGTTCAGGGGCTTTTCCTATGGGTATGATCAACGAAATTGTAAAAGCAAGAGATGTGATTACTTCATATTTTGCGAGAGATAAAAAGAATGATTTTGAAAAAAAACAAGTTTGGGATAGAAGAAACATTTACGCTATAAAGAAAGACACCATGAGAAATTCAATTTTTGCGGTGGACATTGAACCATCTGCAGTAGATATTGCAAAACTAAGGTTATGGCTATCTCTTGTCGTTGAACAAGACATTGATGAAAACTCCGATGAATTTAATAAACCTCTTACCTTACCCAACTTAGATTGCAACATAATGTGTGGCAATAGTCTAATTGACGAGTTTGAAGGAATCAAATTATTTGAAGGAAGCACTTTGTTTGATAAATGTGAAAAAGTTCAAAAACAAGGTAGTCTTTTTACGAACCAAGATGTTATTGATAGTTTGCTAAACGAACTATTTGATGAACAGAGAGCATTGTTCTATGCAGATAATCATACGGCAAAAGAAGAACATAAAAGAAAAATTGAAAAACTTAAAAATCAAATAATTTTAAATAATTTGGTAAGTATTGATGAAAACAAAATGGAAAGATTCTATGAAACTTCAAAAATGCCATCAACTCCATATTTTTTATGGAAACTCAATTTTGCAAAAGTATTTAAAAATAAGGGTGGCTTTGACATTGTTATAGGTAATCCACCGTATGTAGGAGAAAGTGGGAATAAAGAAATTTTCAGACCTGTTGCGCAAACTGAGTTTGGCAAGAAATATTATATGGGTAAAATGGATTTATTTTATTTCTTTTTTCATTTAGCATTAGATATTTCAAATAAGTTTTCCGATGTAACTTTTATTACAACCAATTATTATTTGACAGCAACAGGTGCAATAAGATTAAGAAAAGACATTCGTGAGAGAAGTGTTATAAGAAAGTTAGTGAACTTTAACGAATATAAAGTATTTGAAACAGCAAAGGGTCAGCATAATATAATTACATTTTTAACAAAAAATATAAAATCAAATAATATCTCCACTATTATTTCATCCACAATTTTTGGAGAAAGTAATACATATGAAATCAATGGGATTTTACAAGGGGATTCTAGATATTGTGACTTAGTTACTAAGAACCCACAAGATATCTATTTTGGGGACAAGTGTTATATTGGCGTTAATACAAATATAAACTCTTTTTCATCATTAGATAAAATGAAAAAATTACAAACTCAACTTGGTGAACATTTCGAGGTTAATCAAGGCGTAGTTACTGGCTGTGACTATATTTCAAATAGAAATTTATCAAAATTAAAGGACGCTTCAAATATAGTATTAAACGATGGAATCTATGTCCTAAATTTAGAAAATGCAAGGGATGTTGAAGTTTATAATAATATAAAACAAGGCAAAAATTTATTAAGAGATTTTTATAAAAATTCAGATATTTCGAGATACTCTTGCAGTAGCAATCCAACAAAAAAAATTATTTATTACGCAGGTCATTTGGATAGAGAAAAATACCCAGATATTTTTAATCATTTAAGTAAGTTTGAAGATATTCTAAAAGAAAGATTGGTTACCTATAATGAAAAATATGAATGGACTTCTATTCACAGAGCTAGAAAAGAAAGCATTTTTTGCGGAGAAAAAATAGTTGCTCCTTATAGATCAAAAGAAAATGCATTTGCTTATAATAACATTGAATGGTTTTGCAGGTCTGATGCATATGTAATAACCCCAAAAACAAATCAATTCTCATTATTTTTATTATTAGGTTTACTAAATTCCAAACTGTACTATTTTTGGCTAATAAATCAAGGGAAGAAAAAAGGTAATATATTAGAACTTATGCAAGAACCTTTAAAACAAATTCCATTGCCAATAATTGATGAAAGCAGTAAAGAAAAAATACAAAAGCTTGTTAAATCTATAATAGAAAAGAGAAATGAAGGACTAGATACTTTAATTTATGAAAAAAATATTGATAACCTTATATATCAGATTGTGGGTCTAACCGAAGAGGAAATTAAAATTGTGGAGAATAGTTAATGGGAAAGCAAACTTAATAAAGTGATAGCAGCCGTGGCTTACAATTTTTATTACAATTTTTTGTTAGGCGAAAATTTTTAATGAAGGAGGGGTAAATGGAAAACATAGAAATAACGCAAAAAATTGAAAGCCTTGATGAAGAATTATTAGAAAATCAGTATCATTGTAGAGAGTTTGTAACTGGTTTATTGGGTGAAGACGACGTAATTTCAATACAGAGGTTTCATGGGATAATTGGTGGAAAAAATAATTTTGCAGATTGTAAGAATGGACAATTTTTAAATTTTACAGATTTTTGGGATGCGTGGCTAGGTGGTCTGTATAATTATTTTAAAGAAATTAGCTACAGGAATAAACCAATAATTTTAAAAATTATTGAAGACGATTACCTAAGAGATTATGTGAAAATTTTTCTAGAAAGAAATTATTATAAAAACTATAAAGCGAGAATAAGGAATAAACCTCTAAATGAATTAACTGAGATATGGTTTGGCAAGAACGGCTCTAATTTATTTGGGCTTTGGATGGCTCCAGAACGTTATGGCGATAAGTGGATAAATAAAGAAAGAACAATTAGAATGGCAAATTTTGAATATTGGACGATTGGTCATATTCTTGCAACTGGATTAATTACAGAAAATCCACAAGATGGAAAAATTATAATCAAAGATCTTGACTCATTTATACAATTTTATAGACTTAATTTTTTAAGAAATACTAACAGTCAATACGAACAGGCAATAATAGAGAATTATTTGGAGTACGTGAAAATTTCTGAAAAACCGCTTGATATTCCATTTTTAATACCAGAATTTAGGTATAATGGTAAAGTGAGAGAGCATCTATATAGACTTGACTTTGTAGTTTTAAATGTTTGGACTCAACGATTTGTGGGTTTTGAAATAAGTCCTGCTAGCACACATTTATCAATTCAAAAATCAAAGGAGAAAACGCAAAAGGCAATAAATGAAGAATTATCATTAAAATGGGAAAGCGAAATGGATAAAAGAAATAAATATTTCGCTAAATATAATATTTCTTTAGTTACATTTACGGATAATCTTTTGTTAAATGTTGATAATTGTTTTAACCAAATCAAAGATGAGTTGAATATTAAAATGATTAAAAAAGTTGGAGAAATTGAACATTTAAAGAAGCTTAAATTAATACACTATAATTAAATTTAATAAAATATATTTCCCGCGTTATCACCCATTGATAACGCGGGTTTTTTATACTCTAAAAAAGGTTGATAAGTTTTCTCGGTGTAACACTCATTTTTAAGGAACTGTGAAAAATAAAAGATAAATAAACTTTTTAGAAAAACCCTGACGAGGGTAAGAAAATTGTCCATATAAGTGTATGGATATAAAAAGTTTAAGAAAACTTTTAAAAAAAACCTTGCCGATAGGGCGAAAATTGTCCGTATAAGTATAGGGGGTAAAATTTATTTAAAACTTTTAGAAATTGGATAGGGTTTAAACTCTTGAAAATTAAAAAAGACTTTAACAAAGGAGGGAGAAAAGTATGATTATTTATAGTACATAAGTTTGAAATTTAAAGCAAAGACAGAACAAGTAAATTATTGTGAAAAGGACTTAAATATGCCCTAAAACTAGTAAGAAATTTACCAAGCAGGAAAAGGAGTGCAACAAAATGAATTTTGAGGGGCTGTAAGTGGCTGAAATACGGCACTTTTACTGAAACAGCCACTTTGCCCACTGTTACAAAATGAAACATTGTATTGCACCCCACTTTTTACGGCAAGACGGGAAACCCGCTTCCGTTCATATAAGGTTTTAATCAAAAAATATCATTGCCCCTTTAAAAGGAAAATAAAAAAAGGAAATACAATATGAAAAACAAAAAACTAAATATTTATGATTTGCCACTTAAGGCAAATATGGAAGAGTTTAATTTCAAAACTGGCAAAGTTAGAAAAGGCAAACTTGTAATAAGCAAAAAACTAATTGAGCTTAGCGCTGGCGTGGTTACAAACCAGTTACTAGATAACGCAAAAAAGTAAACTTATACATTCACAATCTTTTGCTGGACTGTTCAAAATGATTGTGATATGTGTGTGTTTGAAAACAAAAATAAAAGGAGAAAACTATTGAAAAAGAAAGTAGTAATTTACGCTAGGTTTAGTTCCCATACCCAAACTGAACAAAGCATAGAAGGACAACTAAGAGAGTGCTATAACTTTGCAGAAAAGAATGACTTTATAGTAATAAAAGAATACATAGACAGGGCTATAAGCGGAACAACTGACAAACGAGCAGAGTTTTTGCAAATGGTTGAAGATAGCAAGAAAAGAAACTTCGAATATGTTATTGTTTACCAGTTAGACCGCTTTGCAAGAAACCGCTATGACAGTGCAAACTATAAAGCCAAACTAAAAAAGAATGGCGTAAGGGTTTTATCTGCCCGAGAAAACATAACAGATGATGCCAGTGGTATTTTGGTGGAAGGCTTGCTTGAAAGTATGGCAGAATACTACTCCGCTGAGCTTAGTCAAAAAGTAAAACGAGGCATAAAAGAAAGCCTTATGAAAGGAAATTTCATCGGCGGGTTTACTTTATTAGGCTATGACATAATTGAAAAGAAATGGACGATAAACGAGCGTGAAGCGGAAATAGTGAGAAGTATATTTGATAAGTATTATCATGGAGCAAAACTGATAGAAATAGTGGAAGAACTAAAAGGTCGTGGAGTAACTATGAAATCTGGAAAGCCATTTGAAATAGGCAAAGTTGCACGCATGATAAGAAACACTAAATATATGGGTAAAGTGGTCATAGATGATGTTGAGTACAACAACATTATGCCAGCCATTGTTGATAAAAGAATTTTTGAGAGGTGTAATAGCATTATGGATAATTACAAGCATAAAATTAGACGCTGTGAAAGTGATCACCACTACCTATTAAGTGGCAAACTATTCTGCGGACATTGCTTCTCATTTATGACAGCAGAAACAGGAACAAGTCAAACTGGTAAAGTTCACACTTACTACAAGTGTTACAACAGAAAGAAAGATATAAACTGCTGTGAGAAGATAAGTGTACCAAAAGACTTTTTGGAAGAGTTTGTGATGGCTAGAACGCAAAAATATATCAGTCACCCAAAAGTACTAGACTTAGTAGCCAAAACGATTGTAGACCGCTTTAATGCGGAAATAAGCAGCAACCTTGTGGTTATAAGCTTAGAAAAACAAATTGAAGATATTGATAGAGGCATAAATGCTATTGTAGATGCAATACAAAAAGGTATTACTTCAAAATCTACACAAGAAAGATTGATTAAGCTTGAAAACAATAAAGAGGATTTGGAAGAAAAACTGCTAACAGAAAAAGCCCACCAGTTAAAACCAATGGACTATAATGATGTTAAAAACCATCTAACAAAAATGGTAACAAAAGATTATAAAAACAAGCAAGAAAGATATGACTTCTTCAATACCTACATAAAAAAGGTTATCATAACCAACGAAAAGCTTTTGATAATTTATAATGTCGGAGTAGATGATGAAAAGAGCTTTAAAATAACTACCAACCCAGATGACTGGAATGAAGATGATAGAATAACCATTCTTAAGCATAAAGAAGAGCTAAACACCGAAGAAAATAAAAAAATCTCGTCTAAACTATTAAAGTTCAAACGAGACGCTCTTGGCGGAGAGAATAGGATTTGAACCTACGGTAGCTTTCACTACGCTTGCTTTCCAAGCAAGTGCCATCGACCACTCGACCATCTCTCCATAATTTTATATTAAATTTGCTAAAATTCAAGCGTTGTAATTATATAACATATTTTGTTATTTTGCAAGACGTTTTGTTTGTTTTATTCTTACAAATAATTGGTTTACTTAAATTTAAAAAAATGTTACACTTTTTTTATAAATAATAGTTGACTCTCCCCTTAGGGTAGCATTTAAACTAAAAAAGATTTATAAAACGGAGTAACAATGTATAGTATTGGAATGTTTTCAAAAATCACCAAAATAACCGTTAAAGCTTTGCGTTATTACGATAAAGTAGGGCTTTTAAAACCAGAACGAGTTTTAGATAACGGGTATCGCTATTACAGTTCCGAAAAATTATTTGATATTCAAAAAATAATCTCATTAAAGCAAATGGGGTTTTCCATAAAAGAAATATCAAATATTCTAAAAGCAAATAATCCGGAGAATTTTCTTTTAGAACGAAAAAATGAAATTGAAAACGGTCTTAAAAATGATACTGCTATGCTTAACGAAGTTTTATATTATCTTAATAATTTAAAGGAGAATATTAAAATGGAATATCAAATTATCTTAAAAGAACTACCCGAGGTAATTGTTTACAGCAAGCGTATGCGGGTGCCAAATTATGATGCATATTTTGAGCTTATACCCGAAATTGGAGAACAAATAAAGGCATCTAACCCAGATTTAAAATGTCGAGTTCCTGAATATTGCTTTATAATGTATTATGACAAGCAATTTAAAGAAAACGACATAGATGTTGAGTTTTGTGAGGCAGTAGATAAATTTGGTGTAGAAACAGACTCTATTAAATTTAAAAAAATGAGTAAAGTGCCTATCGCAGCGTGCGTTATGCACAAAGGTCCATATTCCAATTTGCGTAAAGCATACGCCGAAGTGTTTAAGTGGATTGAAGATAATGGCTACAAGGCAATAGCACCCGCCAGAGAATCATATATTGATGGCATATGGAACAAAAATGACGAAAAAGATTGGTTAACAGAAGTTCAAGTTCCTATTTCAAAAAAATAACCTTATTATTAGTTTTTGTTTATAATAGTAGTGTAGTATATTATGATAAATATTGAATAAAATATATTTATTAGCATTGACATTTAAGTTTAACTAGTATATACTATTCAAAGAAAAGCAAATACAATATCTCCTTCTTATTTCTCAAATTTAAAATAAAAGGTCAAAGTTGTTTGTTTTCAATATAAGAAGGAGGCATAACATGCAAGACAAAACCTTAATTTGTAAGGACTGTGGCAAAGAATTTATTTTTACAGTAAGAGAACAAGAGTTCTACGCTGAAAAAGGATTTACAGAACCAAAACGCTGCTACGATTGCAGAAAAGCTGCAAAATCTAGAAACAACAAGTACTAATTATATAGTTAAAACGGCGCAAGCCAGTTTGTTGCAAAAGTATCAAACACTGTTAGTAAATAATTACTAGCAGTGTTTTTTTGTAATTCAAAAATAATATTAAAAAAAATTAAAAATACATATAAAGTAATTTGACAAATATTCTTTGTGGGATATAATTAGATTAATATTGGAGGCGCTTATGAGTACTGTAAACACAATTTTTGAAAGGGCAGTAGCAAAGAAAGTTACTGAGATTATTATATCGATTTTATCTATAATTTTTGTAGGAGTAATCCTTGCAATTTTATGGACATTAATCGGCGTTGTTTTTTGCATTACAATAGTAGGAATTCCGCTTGGTAAAAAATGCTTTGCAATAGCAGGATATGCATTTAATACATCTAAAAAAAATGTGTCATATAATAAAGGAGAAAAAAAGTTATTTAATATTTTGTGGTTCCCGTTTGCACTTGTAATATTTGTTATAACTTTTGTTTTATTAGGCATTACCACTCCATTAATAATTTTCTTTCCGAATTTGAGAAAGCGTTATAAAATGTTAAAAATGTGTTTTATGCCGTTTAGTGTAGTCATAGAACAAACTGAATAAATTCTTTTAAATAATAAAAAGCCTGTTTGCAAATTGGCAAACAGGCTTTTTATTATTTAATAATTATTATTTTCAATACAATCTTCTTCAACACTGCCAAATTTATCTTTTATTTCTTTGAGCATTTTTAAATTTGATTTAGATAAATTATCTTTTTGTGACTCTAACTCATTAATAAAATCATCAGTGTATCCAAGTTTTATTATGTTGTTATCAAGCAATAATCCATTAATTAATCTATTCAAATCAATGTTAATTATTTCAGTGTTAGTAAATTTTATATAAGTTGGACTGTTAATTATATTTCTAAAATCCAATTCTGTAATTTGCGCCATGCGACACCCACTACCAGATCTGAACTGTAAATAATAGCCCCATTTACCTTTAAAAACAGGTTGTATAAATGCAAATCCGTATCTTAAAACTCTAATCCCACCAATAATTTTGTATTCATTATTATTTATCATAAAACATACCTCAAACTAATAATGAATTATACATAAAAATAAACTAAAAGTCAATGCTCATTTAAATTATTTATTAATTATTTTTAATGAGTTTTTGTTTTAAGTTGTTTACATTTTTTAATTATAAGTGTAAACTTAATTAGGTATTTAATTAGGTATTTAATTGGAGATTTAATGTGGAAATAATTAAAAAACAGGTTATAATTATCGGCGGTGGGGCGGCGGGACTTGTGGCAGCAATTTTTTGTGCAAAAAACGGAGCCGATACTATTATTTTGGAAAAAAATAATAGAATTGGAAAAAAAATATTAGTAACAGGTAATGGCAGGTGTAATCTATCTAATATAAATTTAAATATTAATAAATACAATAAATCCGAAGAGGCTGGTAAAATATTTAATCAGTTCAGTGTAGAAGATACGCTTAATTTTTTTAAAAGCATAGGTTTGATGACCTATGCTGATAGTGAAGGTAGAATATATCCCTCTACCGATTACGCTAATAGTGTGCTTGATGTACTTAGGATTAAATGTGAAAATTTAAATGTAAAAGTTGTATGCAACTATGAAGTAAAAAACATAATAAAAATAGAAAAGTTTATAATAACTGGAACAGGCGATGATTTTATAGCCGACAGTGTAATTGTAACAACTGGTGGCGGAGTTTTTGAGCCAATTAAAAAATTAGGGCATAGCATCGTTAAATGCGTGCCATCGTTGACTGGATTTAAAACAGAAAAAGAAAAAATTGCCGGTTTAAGTGGTATTAAAATAAATGCAAAAGTATCATTAAATATAGGCAATAAAATATATACCGAAAATGGGGAAGTTATTTTTAAAGATGAGGGTATTTCGGGCATAGTAATATTAAATATGTCAGCACACTTAGCTAGGCAAAAAACGGATAAAGCAATTTTATATTTAGATTTATTGCCAGAATTTACCGAACAATCTTTACTCGAATATTTGATAAATCGAAAAGAAAACTGTGCATATTTTACTATTGAACAATTTTTTACAGGAATGTTACACAAAAATATTGCTCGCAATATACTCAAAAGTATAAAAGAATTTGATTTTTCTAAAAAATGTAGCACTTTAACTGATACTGAACTAGAACAAATTGTGCGGGCTTTAAAAAACTTTGAATTAAAGATAACAGGGTTTTATGATAATGCCCAAGTAACAAGTGGAGGGGTTAATTTGAGTGAAGTAATTAATCTGCAATCCAAATTAATTAAAGGTTTATATTTTGCTGGTGAAGTGTTGGATATAGATGGTCAATGTGGTGGTTACAATTTACAATGGGCATGGAGTTCGGGTGCAGTTGCTGGCAAAAGCACGATAAATAATAATTAAGCATTTTACATTAAGGCCATTAAAAAGTTGTTGTATAATAAAAATATTGACAATTACTACAAATAGTAATATTATTAATATACATTTTTAATTTATTTAATTATATTAAGGAGTAATTATGAAGCATACTGACATTAAAGAAATTTTAGTAAATTCAGAAAAATATTATGATAAAAATTTAACAGTTTGTGGCTGGATTAGAACAATAAGGGTATCAAAAAATGTTTGTTTTATAGAAGTGAATGATGGAACATCATTAAGGAATATGCAAATTATAATTGACCGTGATACTTTTAAGGATTTAGCAAATATTGAGAAACAAAGTGTCGGTGCTTCACTTAAAATTAATGGTAAATGTGTAAAATCGTTTGCCGAGAAGCAGGCTGTTGAACTTAGTGCAAGTGACATTGAAGTATTAGGCGAATCTCCTGCGGATTATCCACTCCAAAAGAAAAAACACTCACTAGAATATTTGCGAACGATTGCACATTTAAGAGCGCGCACAAATACATTTAATGCCATGTTTAGATTGAGAGCGGAACTTGCACAAGCAATTCATCATTTTTTTAGTGGTCGTGGATTTACTTATGCTCACACCCCCATTTTAACAAGTAGCGATTGCGAAGGGGCTGGTGAGGCATTTAGAGTTACAACATTAAATCCGGAACAGTTTACCGGTAAAAAATCGATAGAAGAATTTTACAAGGACGATTTTTTTGGTTGCAAGGCGGGACTTACGGTATCAGGGCAGTTAGAAGGCGAAGCGATGGCTACGGCGCTTGGTAAAATTTATACATTTGGACCAACATTTCGCGCGGAAAATTCTAACACAGCACGTCACGCAGCAGAATTTTGGCAAATAGAACCGGAAGTATCATTTGCTGACTTGTACGATATTATTGACTTAGCAAGAGATATGATTAAATATTTAATTAAAGATATTCTTGATAATTGCCCCGAGGAAATTACATTCTTTGAAAATTTTTATGAGCCGGGTTTAAAACAAAAACTTAATAATATTGTAATACAAGACTTTGAAGTACTTGAATATACAAAAGCAATTGAACTATTAAAAGCATCAAAAGTTGTGTTTAATTACCCTGTTGAATGGGGGTGTGACTTGCAAACTGAACACGAAAGGCATATTACAGAACAAATTTTTAAAAAACCTGTATTTATTGTAAATTATCCAAAAGAAATTAAATCTTTTTATATGAAACAAAACCCAGATGGCAAAACTGTTGCGGCTACCGATTTATTAGTTCCGGGGATTGGCGAAATTATTGGTGGAAGTCAGCGTGAAGATAGTTATGATAAACTTGTCGCTAGAATTAATGAACTTCATATGAATATGAAAGATTATTGGTGGTATGTAGAACTTAGAAAATACGGTACTGTTCCACATGGCGGATTCGGATTAGGTTTTGAAAGACTAATGATGTATATTACTGGTATAGGAAATATACGAGATACAATTCCATTTCCTCGAACTACTGGTTCATTACAGTTTTAATTAATTTAAAAAACTCTAAATAAAATTAATAAGCAAACTTTAAATTAAGAGTTTGCTTATTTTGTTTATTATTTATTATTTATTATTTATAAATCAAAATTATTATTCTTGTTCTAATCCATCATTATTTTTTGGATCACGCATTGGAGATGGATTTTTAAATTTTTCAACAATATAATTCACCACATCTTCCTTAGTGTTGCCATTAATTACTGATGGCATTTTTTTATCAATTTTTGGGGACTTGCCCAAGTGCTTAACTTTTCTATATTCTTTTTGTTGTTGTTTTAGTGCGGCTTTTGATGTTTCTTTATCTTGTGATTTGTAAAAATTCTTTAAAAATTCAGTTTCTTTGCTCATATAATTCTCCTTACAGCGGTAATTATTGCTGTTAATTTATTATAGTCAATTTTTTATGTAAAGTCAATAACCAAAGCAAATAAAAGTTAACCAAAACAATACTATTTACATTAAATATAAAAAGGGGATTGTTTATTTATTAAAATGTTAAAAAAATTCAGAGCAGATTTAGAAGCGGCAATGAAAAACGACCCAGCCGCAAAAAATAAACTAATGGTTATTTTTACTTATTCAGGGTTTCACGCACTTAGGCTACATTCTATTGCGCATAATTTGTATGTTAGTGGGTTTGAATTTTTAGCACGATTAATTAGTCAAATTAATAGGTTTTTTACAGGAATTGAAATTCACCCCGCTGCGGAGATTGGTTCGGGTGTATTTATTGATCATGGAATGGGCGTTGTAATAGGAGAAACTTCACAAATAGGTAATAATGTAGTTATGTATCAAGGTGTAACACTTGGTGGAACTGGCAAAGATAAAGATAAAAGGCACCCAACGATTTGTGATAATGTAATTATATATGCTGGGGCAAAAGTTTTAGGTCCGATTACAATTGGCGAAAATTCAATAATAGGAGCGCAGTCTGTTGTTTTAAAAAGTTTGCCCGCGCATTCAACCGCTGTTGGAGTTCCTGCTAAAATAATAAAATCAGATGATGGTTGTATAAAACTTAACGCTGAAATATTAGCCCTTGAACAAAAAATAAGCAAACTGGAATTGGAAATTAAAAGTATCAAAGATAAAATTATCTAATAAATATATATGCACTTGTAAAATATAATTTTTATCGTTATAATATATTATAAATTTGTTTGTAATAGAGGTGGCAAATGGATAAAATTAAAACTAGAATTTTAAATCCTACGCATTTAAATATTAAAAAGGCAGCAAATGCAATCTTAAAAGGTGAACTTGTAGGAATGCCCACAGAAACAGTTTATGGACTAGCGGCAAACGCACTAGACAGTGATGCTGTTGCTAAAATTTTTGTAGCAAAAAATCGTCCGCAAGATAATCCGCTGATTGTGCATATTCATAAAGATTATAATTTATTTCAATTAGTTAAGGACATTCCGGACTATGCTTCAAGGCTACTAAAAGCGTTTACTCCCGGACCATTAACATTAGTATTCAAAAGTAAAGGTAACGTAAGTCCGCTTGTGAGTCGCGGATTACAAACTATTGCAATTCGCATTCCAGACCATAGAATTGCACAAAAATTTTTAAAAGCGTGCAATGTGCCTATCGCTGCACCTAGTGCAAATATATCTTCTAGAATGAGTGCTACAACAGCAGTTGCAGTTAAAGAAGAATTAGATGGAAAACTTCCCTTTATATTAAATGCTGGAAAATGTAAAGTTGGCATTGAATCTACGGTGGTAGATGTTACTGGTAAATATCCGGTGATACTTCGTCCGGGCAGAATTACTAAGGAAATGATTGAACATGTAGTAGGCATTACCGATGAAAAAACAACATTAATTGCTGGCGAAAAAGCGATTTCACCGGGTATGAAATACAGACATTACGCACCATCATGTCCCGTCATTTTGGTTGGTTTAGGTGAAGAAAATTCAATAAATCAAAAATACGAAATTGCAAAATCAGAAGGAAAAAATCCAGTCATAATATGTATGACTGGACAAAAAGAGTTTTATAGAAATAAAAAAATAATTATAGTTGGTAAAACTGTAAAAGCGTATGCAAAAAATTTGTATAGCGCATTAAGGATAGCCGAAAAACATTACGATTATATTTTAATGACATCAGTAAAAACTGATAATTTGGGAAGTGCGTTAATGAACAGACTCAATAAAATAAGCGGTAAAACATAAAATATAGTTAAAATAAAAAATTGACCGATTATTTAATTAAGTCAATTTTTTGTATGTTTAAATTATGTAATGACTTTGTGATTTGATTTAATTGTATTTTTGGAATCGTATATTCTAATTCTATGTTAGCATTAAATATTTTTTTATTTTGATTATATTTTGATAGTAAATTTTCTATTTCATTTATTTTATTGTAATTAGCCATAAAAGATATTTTAATATTTTCTATATATGGCACTATTTCAATATTTTTTAGGCATTCGACTGTACATTTTGTGTATGCTCGCACAAGTCCGCCAATACCGAGTTTAATTCCGCCGTAATATCTTGTTACAACGCAAACCACATTTACAATGTTTTGTTTTTTAAGCACATTTATTATAGGTAATCCCGCTGTATGTGTAGGTTCGCCATTATCACTGCTCGCCATGTTATCTAGCAAAATATAAGCATAACAATTATGCGATGCATCTATATATCGTTTTTTTATTTTTTCTATAAATTCTAACGCCACTGCTTTTGTATCAGCATAGCCGATGTTACAAATAAAACAACTATTCTTAACTGTTAATTCGTAATTCGCCTTATTTTTAATTAAATTCATAATTTATTATATCACAAATTGTATTTATTAACTATTTAATAATCAATAATATCAATTTTTATTGCGATAAAACAGTAATTATGTTATCTTATATATGGAGTTAAAATATGAGAAAATTAATTATTATATTTTGTATTTTTATTTTTGTTGTGTTTTCCATTTCTTTTACAACATCACAAATTAACTATAATCAAAATGTAATAGCAGAACAAACATTTATAGATTTTGAAGATGGATATATAAATAATCAAAGTAGTACATCTGTTTTTAATTACGGGTTTTGTAAAAGTTATAACAAAGGTTGTGGTTGGATTGCAACATATAACGTTTGCAAATATTTGAACTTAAATGTAACTATTTCAGATACAATTCGTGCATTTGATTTTTATGGTACAAATTTATATGCGGTGCTTGGTACAAATCCATTTGCTATCATTTGGTTTTTAAATGCACAAAAAATAAATGCTAATATCAGTTTTGATGTGGAAAAATTTGATGAATTAGCACAAAATTCAACTGTTTGCATATTAGGTTATTCTAATTTAAAAAATGGACATTATCAAATGTTTGTAAAAGAGACAGAGTGTGACTATACTTTTTATAATCCACTTCAAACACATACTATGGCATCAAAATTAAGCACGATAGATGACGCTTTTAAAATATTAATTTATATAAAATAATTTTCAGTTTTATTTAAAGTTATTGACTTTTAGATGTTTTTGGTTATACTAATATTAAACTATAAGGAGCAAACAATGAGGCTATTGTCAAATGTTAATGATAATAATTACGATGACGATCATAATTAATTATGCCTTTGTTTTGCTTGTGCACAAAAAAATTATTTAGTGTAGCAGGCGCTACACTTTTTTAGAAAATAAAGGAGAATTTTATGCAGAGAACTTTGGTTAATGAAATTATGTTTGAAAAAGAAATTTTACTGCAAGGTTGGGTTGAAAAAATCCGCAACCAAAAATCGATCCAATTTATTGTATTAAGAGATATTACCGGTAAAGTGCAGATTACTGTGGAAAAATCAAAATTGCCGGAAATTGCCGAAATTTTCACCGCTCTTACTCCTGAAAGCGTTGTATCGGTTAAAGGACAAGCAGTTAAAAATGAATTTGTAAAAATGGGCGGAATAGAAATCATTCCAACTAGCGTTGTTGTGGAATCTAAGGCGGAAATTTCACCCATTGATGAAAATACTGGTGCGGATCAGCGTATGGATTATAGATGGCTTGACCTTAGAAATACCAAAAAAACACTTGTATTTAAAGTGCAAACAGTGTTTGAACACGCAATGCGAGAATTTTGGCTTGGTAATGACTTTATAGAAATTCATTCACCAAAAATTATATCTACGCCATCAGAATCAGGGTCAGGACTTTTTGAGATAAAATATTTTAACCAAAAAGCATACTTGGCGCAATCGCCCCAATTCTATAAACAAATGGCTATGGCATCAGGTTTTGAAAAAGTTTTTGAAATAGGACCTGTATTCCGTGCTGAGGAATCGTTTACAGCAAGACATACCACTGAATTTACGGGTATAGATTGCGAAATAAGTTATATTAATTCTCATTATGATCTTATGAATCACCAAGAAGATCTTCTTATTTATGCTTTCAAGCGTGTAAAAGAGATTTTAGGCGAAGAGATTAATAAAGAATTTGGATTTGAATTTGAAGTGCCAAAAAAGCCTTTTCCTAAAATTACTATGAAGGAAGCATATGAAATATTAAATAAAAACGGTATTAATAAAAGTTATGAAAAAGACGGCGATTTTGATACTGAAAGCGAAAAGTTTATGGGTCAATATGCCAAAGAACATTTTGGACATGATTTTCTGTTTGTAACAAATTATCCTAAAACTGTTCGTCCATTTTATCATATGATGAACGAAGATGATCCAACTACTACAAAAAGCTATGACCTTATTTATAAAGGCACCGAAATAACAACGGGTGCTCAACGAGAGCATAGGTACGAGATATTAAAAGAACAAGCACTTGCTAAGGGGCTCACTCTTCCAAATATTCAATTTTATCTTGATTTCTTTAAATATGGCTGTCCTCCACACGGCGGTATGGGAATGGGACTTGCCAGAATACTAATGCTTATGCTTTGCCTTTACAATATTCGCGAAACGACTTATATATTCCGCGGGCCAACAAGGATTACTCCATAATAAACTTGTACTAGCACAGGCAATTTGCCTGTGCTAGGTATATAATTAATTAATAAAGAGCCAGTACTGAAAATTTAAATGAATATTGACTTTACGTAGTATTAATGATATTATTAATTAATTATTAATTTGAATTAACATTATTTGAGGAGCAATATGAATAAGCCAAAAATAATTTCCCAAAAAGAAAAACTGGAAAATAAAGAAAAAGAAGCGATAAGTAAAGATTTATCATTTATTGATACAGCCATAGAATATTTAAAGGTGAAAAAGCGCTGGATTATCGTAGCAATTACAACTGTTGCTACTTTTGGCATTAGTTATATATTTGGGTTTTCAAGTTTTGCTGAAAAAAATGTAGAGAAAGCATTAGAAAATAAAATTACGGACTCAATTAATAGATTTTATGCCGGTGATTCTGAGATTAAAACCATTAATAATTTTAATGTGCGTGGCGTTAATTTAAACAAAGAAGAAAGCAGTATTGCATTTTACGGAATAGCCACTTTGGAAGGAGTTAACAGTACAAAATACGCAATGGCAGAATACAGTTTAAATAATAGTTCTTTAAAGCAAATTGAAAGACTTTTAGGAGCGAAAAATACCCAAGCAACGCTAAATGCTTTTATTAATATTGTGGCTGGCGAAATAATTAAAAACACAGCAATTAATTATGGTTGTGATGTTAACATTTTAGAAAATTTAGCATTAAAAATACAAAATGAAGATAAATATCGTTATGAAATAAATAAAAAAGTTTTGCAATTATCAGACCAAGAATTTGCAAATTTAGACGGTACATTTAAAATACTAGCCTCAATATATTATGTAGGTGCACCCGTTTACGACAGTGTAAACAATAAAGTTTCTTTTGAAGTACGGTCTAATGTTATAGAGCAAAAGAAAATAGAAACATTTAATGGTAAATACGCTTGGCAGAATTATTTAATATGCACTAAATCGGATACTGTCAGCATGGATATGATTGTTTGTGAAGAACTCATACAAAATCCAAATATTGTTTATGATTATATGACAAGAAGTTTAAAATCCGGAGCATTTAGTGTAGTAGAAGTAACAAACAACTCAGTTATAGAAACTTACAACATAAATCAAAAAATAGAAGAACAAGTAAAATAATTCCGCTTACCAAACGTAAAACCCCGAGTAACTAAAAGTTACTCGGGGTTTTACTATAAAAATTAAAAAGACGTTTAAACGGTGGCATTTTCCGCCTATCCGTTAAGTAGGCGGAACAAATTTGGTGTCGGGGAAGGGACTTGAACCCATACAGTATTTCTACAACTAGAACCTGAATCTAGCGCGTCTGCCATTTCGCCACCCCGACAAGCAAAAACATTATAACCCAATTTTTTAATAATATCAATACTTTTTTATATTTCACTATGTCGTTAGGTGTGCGGATTATTTTTTTACATTAATTTTACATTTTACATTTAGAACTAACGCCACTTTAAAGTGGCATTAGTTCTATTCATATTTGCTTTCAAAATATTTTATTAATTTTTTTTGTGCGTATTCGGTTTTTGCATATGTAATCCAGCGTAATTGTGCGATATTTATGCATTGGTCGTTCTTTAAGTCACGGCTTATAACAAGTTCAATTCTATCGCCATCATTGAGTACAGTGTGAATTGGAGCCTTATTTGGCGACTTATTTAAATAAGCGTACATACACGAAAAGCCAAAATCATTATGAATTTTAAAAGCAAAATCTAGCACTGTGGAGCCTTCGGGTAGTACAACCAAATCATTATCTACTGTTCTTACTTTTATTTGTTTTATTAGTGCTTCTGTAACCTCACCGTCATCTACTTGTGGAATTTCTACACCATCGGTGCTACCGTTACGCATTTTGATATAATCGCATTCGGACATAATAAATACTTGATATCTATTTTTAAATTTGTCAGTACAAATATAATAATTATTATTTGTAAGACTGTTTTTATCAATACCTATTATTGTAAATTTTTTGTTTAATGCGGGTAAATCGGCGAGTCCAAAAATAAACTGGCGTAAAACTTCGGGTTTTGCAATGCCCTCGTATATTAAAATCAATTTATTTGTTTGTACACTATTGAATTTGTTAAAATAAAATTGTAATAAATCGCTTTCAGTATTTTCGCGTGATAGCATTTCCCACAGTTCATATATGCTTACATTTTCTAGCATAGCGTTTTTAAATTTTATATTTAAATCTGTATTTTTGTGTAAAAAGGTATATGAATTTACATTAATTAAGTCCACAAGATTTTTAAATAGACTCTTATTAATAGTACAAAATTTTTTATATTCGTTAAATAAATGCAAATATAATTCGCTATTAATTATTTTTAAACATTCACCCTTTATACCATAATAAAAATGGCTTGCTTTTAAAAGTTTAGCGATTGGCAAAATCCAAATTTCGGTTTCTTTAACTTTTTCAATTTGCTTGTATTTAGGAAAACAATTAATAGTGCTTAGATTATGTAATCTATCGGCAAGTTTAATATAAAATGCTAATTTATTTATTCTGCCAATATTTACTAATTTTTCATATGTAAGTGTTTGTTCTTCAATGCGCGGGTATTCATAATTTATTTGGTCTTCTTCTTTAATTTTTATTGCGGTAACCGCATCAACGATTTGCGCAATTTTTTTGGTAAACTCTTGTTCGATTTGTGCTACGGTAAAATTACAATCTTCTGCGACATCGTGTAGTAGTGCAGCGGCTAAAACCGGCGACTCAAAATCTAGTTCTTCTAGTATTGAAGCAACGCAAACGGGGTGAATAATATAGGGTTCGCCACCTTTTCTAAATTGACCATCATGCAATCTTTTTGCGGTTTCGTATGCCTTTATAACATATTCAGTGTCATTCACACCTTTTTTTTGCAAATGTTGCATTAATTTATTAAAAATAATGTCGCTATCCATAAACAAATCTCCTACAATTCAGTTGCTTCGGATTTAATTATTCTATAATAGTTATCATCATCAAAGTTGGATATTTTTGCAAATCTAAACATATTTGCCTCAATTAAATTTTCGACCATAAGTTCTACGCTGTTTTGCATTATTTTAAATTTTTGATAATCTTCAAGCACTTCTGTTTCTCCATTTTGAACGGGAGTTATATAAAGATTTTTAAACAATTTTAGCAACTGTTCGGTTTCGTTTCTTACATCTATATCCATTTCGCCGAGAGCCAGCATGTTGTAAATTTCGCCATCTGCAATACTTAAAATATACCTAGAAAGTATTATAAATTGTATGCAAGGCATTTGCTCGCGCCCACGGGAGATAGAACTAACAGTGCCAATTCCACCTACATATTTTTTTGTAGTGGGCGGATTGTTAAATATTATAAGTGCCTTGTCATTATATAAAGGACTTTCTATTAAAATAAAAGTTTGTGAGAATGTAAGTTCAATTTTACCCGAGTATTCTGCACCATATTTAGATTGGATTGTTAAAATCGCTTCTTCGGTGGGCGATTCTAATTTATCTAATTCGCGTTTTAAATTTTCGGCTTCCTCTCTAATTTTCACAAAAGTAGTTGCTACTTTAAATTGTTCGTTAATAATATGTTTATTCTGTGTTTCATAAATACTTACAACTCCATAACGAAGTGCATCTTTTGTTGTGCTGGCTGATTTTCCTTTATAAGCGGCGGAATCATAATAATACACGATATAATTGCCCAAATAATTTCTATAACTAGTTGCAGGTGCTAAATATTTGTTTTCACTGTTCAGAATATTGATATTAATCTGTTCAGCATTTGAATTAAGTTTTTCAGTTAATAAACTGTCAATTGAAATATTAAACGCATTTTTTAGTTTTAGTAAAAAAACAATCGATGGATCGCTTACCCTATTTATATAGTTGTTTATACTAGCGACAGAAATGCCTGTTAATTCCGCAAGTTTGCGTTGTGATAGCGATTTTTCACGCATTATATTTTTTAAATTTTCGGTAAACAATTGATTGCCGATTGCTTTTTTTTTGGTCTTTGTATCCTTATCCTCAGAGAAATTCATATATAAAATCCTCCATGTTCAATTTTCTAAATTTTACTCTTTATAAAACTAAATGTCAATAGTTTTTATCAAGTATGGCAAACAAAAATATCAGCACTCTTAGTTGTGATAAGTAATAATAAAATTGATTAAATTTGTTTTTTGTGTTATTCTAAATATATAAAAGGCCAATGGTGAAAATTTATGAGCGAACAAGACTTTGAAATTAAAGTAGCGACAGTACAAACACTATCTTCAAGTGGCGAAGGTATATGCAAAACAGTAGGAAAAGTATGCTTTATTCCGTTAACATTACCAGAAGAGGAAATTGAGTACAAATTAACAAAAGAATTTGCAAATTATTCCAATGGCGAGTGTGTTTCTATAATAAAAAAATCAAAAAACAGAGTAGAACCGATGTGTCCAGTTTTTGGTAAATGTGGCGGTTGTGATATAGAACATTTAAAATATAGTGAGCAATTAAAATTTAAAACGCAAAAAGTTGCTGAGGCTTTAACTAAATTAGGCGGACTTAAAAATATAAATGTGAAAGAGTGTGTTCCGAGCAGTACTGATTATGAATATAGAAATAAAGTCGAAATGCCGGTTAGGTTTATAGATGGACAACTATTAATAGGTTTTTTTGCAAGTGGTTCACACAATGTTGTAACAAATAAATATTGTCATTTACAATCTAAAAGCATAAATGATTGTTTAGTCCTCATAAAAAAGCATTTACTTAGTAGCCCTAATTTATATAAAAACGTAAAACATATTGTTGTGCGTGAAATAGAAAAAAAATTGCTTATAACTATTGTTGCAAGCGAAAAACTTGAATTAAAAGCATTAAATGCTAAACTTATTAAAAATTATGATGATAAATATGGACTCTTTGTGAATATAAATTCTAAAATAACCCCTGAAATTTTTGGCAGACAAGTTATTCATATTGGGGGTTTGCATGAAATAAAAACCGAACAGCAGGGCGTAAGCATCTTTGTAGGGCCACATAGTTTTTTTCAAGTAAATGATTCTATAAGAACAAAAATTTATGGAGATATTTTAAATAGCATACAAAATCTCAATATTACTACTGTAATAGATGCGTACTCAGGTGCGGGATTGTTATCGGGCATAATTGCAAAATCGGCAAAAGAAGTTTATGGAATAGAAATCGTACATGAAGCGGTAGACAACGCAAATAGACTTGTAGCCAAAAACAAATTAAATAATTTATTAAATATTTGCGGAAAATGTGAAGAAGAACTACCTGAACTTTTAAACACATTAAAAGATAACTTAAATACAGTTATTATTTTAGATCCGCCAAGAAATGGTTGTGAAAAAAGCGTTATGGAAGCAGTTGCAAATAGCAACACTAATCAAATTTTATATTTATCGTGCGAACCATCAACTCTTGCACGCGATTTAAAAGTATTATTTGAAAACTCTGATAAATATAAAATTACAAGCATTCAGCCATACGATATGTTTCCACAAACACAGCATGTGGAGTGTTTAGTTTGTTTAGAAAAAACAAACTAAACAATGAATTGTCCGTAAATGGAAATTATTAAGTGTATTATCAAACCAAATACTAAGAAGGTGGACTAGTATTAATGAGAACATTAACGAAGCAAACTACGCTCAAAGTAAGGCGGATCGCTATATAGTAAAATTTTACAAAAGTTAATAGAAAACGATTTAATGCTTGTTAGTGAGAATATGCGAAAATCCGTACTTTTAGACACAATGAATGTGTTAATTCTATTATAAGATTATAAAGCAGATTCCAAATTACTGATTATATTTTACATACTTTGTCGGTAAACTAATGTGAAGGGATTTAATAAATGACCAAAGAAAAAAATACAAATGAAGTAAAAAATACGCTTAGATATAATGTCTTTACAAAGAATGATTTTTTAATGCTTAGCGAGCGTTATGATGAAGATTGTATGTATGAGGGCGATATTAACATAAAAGAATTAGATGATTTAATGGCAGTAAATGAAAAATGGATAAAAAATTATAAAGATTTTTACGATGATGTAAAAACAGGACATAAGAAAAACGACTGGTAATAATTTGTAATTAAAAAGTATGAAAAAATAAAACTAAAAAGGACAAGAAATGAAAATTATAAAAGCAACTGAAAATGATTTAAAAAGTTTAATAGAACTAGAAAATAAATTATGGAAAAAGCATACCATAGAAGAATTAGCACTAGAAACTTTAAATCAAATAAGAGATGACAAAAATGCATTTTTTTTAGCGTATGATGGTGTACGGGCAATTGGGTTTAGCCATATAAGTATGAGGTACGAATATGTAGAGGGTTGTAATTCATCACCCACGGGTTATTTAGAAGGAATATTTGTATTAAAGGAGTATAGGCGAAAGCAAGTTGCCAGTAATTTGGTAGTAAATTGTGAGGAATTTGCAAAGCAAAATGGTTGTCTTCAATTTGCAAGTGATTGCGAAATTAAAAATATTGCAAGTATAAAATTTCATCGTCATGTCGGGTTTTGTATTGCAAAACGCAATATACATTTTAAAAAAGACATTTAAAAATTATTGTATAATTAAACATTTTTATGTGTAAATATACAATCGCCTATTCAAATTTATATGATAATTATACAATTTAGTGTATATAAATAAAAATATTCCAAAATATTGCATTTTTTCGCAAATTGCAATATTCTTTTTTATGCAAAATATAATTTTTATACAATTATGCAGTTTATAAATGTATGTTTATTTTTTTTACATAAAAGTATTGAAATATGTCAAATTAAACAAAATTTTTATTAGGTATTGACATTTTGTGCATTATGCACTAAAATTAGACAGTTTTTACCAAAATTGTCTAATATAAAGGTGAATATTTATTATTTATGAAAAAAATAACAATTTTTTCTTTTCTCTTCATCGTTGTGTCACTATTATTTAGTGGTTGCGTTTTTAACAAACAGATTACTGCATCAGGTATTGCGTTTGAATCTTCTGCTTTTGAATATTATGTAGGTGATGAAATAGATTTAAAAGATATAATCATTATGAAGAATGTGGATAGTAATGATATATCTATATTTTACTCATCAAGCAATATTTCGGTTGCTATTATTAATAATAATTGCGTTTTATGCTTGGAAGTGGGTAATGCTCAAATATCTGCGGAATATATTTTAAACAACAAACAATATAAGATTTCATCTTTATTAACAGTTTTACCAATTCCGACAAGTACTATATATGCACAAAATTTAAATTTTGAAATTGGCGATATTATCTTAAAACTGAGTGGCGATACATATACTCTTATCCCAATTATTACTCCTCAAAATTGTACATTTGATATAATTTATTCTACAACAAATTTTGGAATTATAGAAATATATGATGGAGTGATTACTCCGCTTTCAACAGGTAATACATTGATTATCGCAAGCATTTATTGTAGTGAAACTGATTTTATTACATATCAAATTAATGTTAAAGTTGAAGAAGATATCAGTATTACTATAATACAAAATTCACAGAATGCTAATGAAATTGCCACAACACTATATTCTGGCTACACTGCTGTTACAAACAATTTCACGCTTTACACTTTATGCTTATATAGCAATTTAGATTTAAGTAATAAAGAAATTTGTATTGAATTTTATGATTCCGAAACAGACCTTTTAGATATATTTGAAGTATCAAATTCTTATTTTGAAGAAAATGGACAAAAACTTTATCTAGAATATTATATAAAAGCATATACGGGAAGTTATATAATTCGGGGCACAATTTTTGAATCGGTAGATAATTATGAGGGTACTAAAAATTTTGAATTACAAAATATTTTTAATGTAGCGGAATACATTACGGACATTAGTATTATACCTTCATATATAGTAAATGGACAAATTATAACACTAGTTGCAGATGAGATGGGTGCTTATACACTTTATAATTCAGCACTAAATAGTGAAGAAGAAAAAGTTATGGCATTAGTAGCAGGGAAGCCGTATTATGTAAACCTGCAAATTAATTTGTCAACTGGTAATATAAGTGATATAGCGATTACTTTTGACAATGAAAATATTTTAATTTACGAAAATGGTTTGATTTATGTGTTGGCTACTGGCGCTGTAAATATTATAATAACCGCCTTAGATGGTTCGGGGGTACAAAACACATTTTTGTTTAATGTATTTGATACTTGTGTTGAATCATTTGAAATTTCCGCCGACAAATATACTTTATACACAAATGGGATAAGCACGCTGGAATTGAAAAGTGTAGATATAACTCCATTAAACATTTTACCAAGTTATTCAGTAAACCAAGTAGTAACATACGAAATTACGGAAAATATTGGTAGTAGTAATGTATTAAGCGTTACTGCTAATGGTATAGTTACCGCATTATCTGCTGGCACTGCACAAATAACTATAACTATTGGCACAGTGTCAAAGACCATAAGTTTTACGATACAAACGCTATATGAAATCATTATTGAAACGAGCGTAAATTCAATTTGTTTAAATGTCGGTTTCAGTACAAACATTTCATACGAGATTACAAAAGATGATGCCATATATGGTAACCAAAATATTACTTACTCCACACTTATAAACGGAATTGTTACAAGCGATAACTATTTAACAATAGAAAAAAATATTAATTATATTTCTGTTTATGCTAATTGTTATTGTTCTCAAATTATTACATTAAGAATAACTTGTGCAGATGATAGTGAAATTTATATTGATATACCTGTTACAATTAATCCTATACAATAGTTTTAAATTATTTTTTTATAAATAATATACTTTAAATAAATTATTAACCTGTAAATCAAATAAACAGGGCTAAAACCGTTATTTTTATTTTTAAGAATGTTGACAACTATTTTTGTAAATAGTATACTTAACTTACATTTTTATTTTTTTTTAAAATCAATGAGCATTTATGTATAGCAAAGTAGAAAATGAATTAAACTTTGTGCCGAAAGAACTTGAAGTCGTAAAATTTTGGCAAGATAATAAAGTATTTGAAGAAAGCGTAAAACGTAACAAAGGAAAACCGGAATTTACATTTTATGATGGTCCGCCCACAGCAAACGGGATACCGCATATTGGTCATGTTTTTACGCGTTCTATTAAAGATATAATTCCGCGTTATCGCACTATGAAAGGTTATCATGTAGAGCGTAAAGCCGGCTGGGATACTCACGGCTTACCGGTGGAACTTGAAGTAGAAAAACTCATAGGTTCTACGGGAAAATCAGATATAGAAAAATTTGGCATTATGCCATTTATAGAAAAGTGCAAAGCAAGTGTTTGGAAATACGAAAAAGAATGGCGTAACATGAGTAACCGCGTTGGGTATTGGGCTGATTTTGATAATCCATATGTAACATACACTGATAATTATATTGAATCAGTATGGTGGGCTATTAAAGAACTTGATAAAAAAGGATTACTGTATAAGGGACATAAAATTATACCGTACTGCCCACGCTGTGGCACGGGACTATCATCACATGAAGTGGCGATGGGATATAAAGATATTAAAGATACTTCGGTGTTTGTAAGATTTAGGCTTGTTGAAAATCCTGACACTTACTTTTTGGCGTGGACAACTACACCTTGGACATTATTTTCTAATGTAGCACTGTGTGTCAGCCCCGAAATTTATTATGTTACTATTAAAAGTGGAAACGATAAATATATTTTAGCCGAAAATTTAGTAAGTTCATTGTTTACCGAATATGAAGTTGTTAGTCGATTTAAAGGTAAAACATTAGAAAAAACAAAATATGAGCCCCTATTTGATGGAGTGAAAG
This sequence comes from Clostridia bacterium, assembly GCA_023228225.1. GTDB lineage: Bacteria > Bacillota > Clostridia > Christensenellales > UBA1242 > JALOBO01. The sequence continues at coordinate 25,682 of JALOBO010000008.1, read as the reverse complement.
CAAAATACGCTGATAAAGCGTGGTTTGTTGTTTGTGATAAATATGTAACAACAAGCGATGGTTCGGGAATAGTTCACATTGCTCCTGCATTTGGAGAAGATGATGCTAGGGTTGGTAAAAAATATAACCTGCCTTTTGTACAACTCGTAGATGAACGAGGTAGATTGACAAAAGAATGTGGAAGTTTTGCTAGTAAAGATGCAATACTTTCTAATCCTGCAATTATAGATAAATTAGAAACTAATGGTAGTTTATTTAGTAAATTATCAATTGAGCATACTTATCCACACTGCTGGCGTTGCGATACTCCGTTAATTTATTATGCGAGAGAATCTTGGTTTATAAAAATGACCGCTGTGCGTGATAATTTGGTGGCAAATAATCGTACAATTAACTGGTTTCCTGACCACTTTAAAGAGGGGCGTATGGGCAAGTTTTTGGAAGAAGTTGTTGATTGGGGTATTTCACGCGATAGGTATTGGGGTACTCCGATTCCAGTTTGGATTTGTAAGGATTGCGGACATTATCATGTTGTTGGTAGTATTAAGGAATTGTTTGAACTGACAGGGCAAACAATTAAAGAACTCCATAAGCCTTATGTTGATGAAGTTACAATAAAATGCACAAAATGTGGTGGCGTTATGACTCGTACTAACGAGGTTATGGATTGTTGGCTTGATAGTGGTGCTATGCCTTTTGCACAACATCACTATCCGTTTGAGAACAAAGAAAAATTTGAAAAACAATTTCCTGCCGATTTTATAAGCGAAGGCACAGATCAATCTAGAGGTTGGTTCTACTCACTTCAAGCAATTTCCACGGCTTTATTTGGCAAAAGCCCTTATAAAACCTGTATTGCACTAGGACTTATTAATGATAAAGATGGGATTAAAATGTCTAAGCACAAAGGTAATGTTGTTAATCCGTGGGATATACTCAATAATCAGGGTGCTGATGCATTGAGATGGTATTTCTTTGTCGGTAGCGCTCCTTGGATTTCCGCAAAGTTTGATAGTGCAGATGTTGATGAAATTAAACGTAAATTTATGGGTACAATTTGGAATACTTATTCCTTTTATGTGCTTTATGCTAATATTGATAAATTTAATCCTTCAAAATATGAACTTAAAAATTGTCAACTAAGTATGTTGGACAAGTGGATTTTAAGCGAATTAAACAGCCTTATCAAATTTGTTGATGAGGGGCTTGAAAATTATAATATTACCGAAACAGCAAGACAGATGGAAATCTTTGTTGACAATCTTTCTAATTGGTACATAAGGCGTGGCCGAAAGCGTTATTGGGGCGAAAATATGACTGATGACAAAGTAGCGGCATACATGACTCTTTACACTGTAATAAGTGAGTTTATAAAATTACTTGCTCCGTATCAACCGTTTATTACCGAAACTATATATCAAAATTTAGTTAGAAATTCATATAAAAACGCTCCAATAAGCGTTCATCTTAATGATTATCCAAAAACAGATGAAAAATTCATTGATAAAGAGTTACAAGCACAAATGAAAACTGTTTATGAAACAGTTGTTGCCGGCAGAGCCGGTCGTAGTACTTGCAATATTAAAAACAGACAACCGCTTTCTAAAATGTTTGTAAGTTTTGCTGATATTAATGTTATTTGCACCGAAGAAATGGCTTCAATTATTAAAGATGAACTTAATATTGATGAAATTGTTTTTACATCAACCTTAGATGGTATGGCAAAGTACATTATTAAGCCACAACTAAAAACCCTAGGGCCAAAATATGGTTCATTAATAAATGGCATACGTGAGTATTTATCAAATTGCAACGGAAAAATTTTGCTTAATGAAATAAATGGTAGCGGATATGCAAAAACTACAATTAACGGTAAGGAAGTAGAGTTTACACTTGATGATTTATTAATTACCAAGGCTAATATGGAAGGTTATTCTACCGTTACAGAAAACGGAGTAACCGTAGTACTTGATACTACGCTAAATGATGACTTGATTGCAAGAGGATTTGAACGCGAGTTTATTTCTAAGGTACAAAATATGCGCAAATCGGCAAATTGCCAAATTGAAGATCGAATTAATGTATTTGTTAGCGGACATAAAGATACCGTTAACTACATTTTAAGTAAATTTAAAAATGCTAAAAAAGATGTTCTTGCAAGTATAATAGTCGCAGGCGAAGGCGGAGTATACAAAGAAGACTTTGATATGGACGAAAAAAATATAGTAATTGGAATAGAAAAAGCGTAAAACTAAAAAACACCAAGTGGTGTTTTTTAGTTTAAAATGATATTTACATTTTTTTAATGCTATGCTACAATAAATGTGTGGGGTAGTAAGTTATGAATAGATACACAATAGAAGCAACAAAAGAAATGAGTTTTAATCAAATTGTAAGATTAATTAATAAAGATATAAAACAAACATTTTTAGGTTTTGATTTTGTTCTTAAAAAATCTAGACTAAGTGGCTCTACAAATATGATTACAATGACACTAAAAAGTTCACAATATAATGTGTTAAAAGATGTAAAATATTTGGAATCTGTTACTCAGAATTGTTGTAATAATGATAAATTAAATTTGCGCGGAAAATATATTGCAAAAAGAATATTTGATTTAGTAAAAAGTTATCAAATAATGCGATACTCTCCCGCATATGATACAGCAATCCCATCATTTTATTTTTTTGTTGATATAGGTACCAGAAATAAAGATTATATTTTAAAGAACAAGTGTGAAGAACAACAAAAATAAAGCGGATTTTATTAAACAGGTATAGATGGAAGGTTAAATCATTAAAAGCATCAAGAAACAACACAAATCTGTGTCGTTTTTTTAATTTTCTATAATTTTTTTAAATTCTTGGGCGGCTACTGATAAAATATCGTTAATAATTATATAGTCATATTCGCTTTCATACTTTAATTCGGTTTCGGCCCTTTTTAAGCGACGGGCAATTTCTTCTTCATTATCTGTTCCGCGTAAAATTAGACGCCGGCGTAAAATATCTAAATTTGTAGTTTTTAAAAATATGAATAAAGCATCAGGATAGATTTTTTTAATATTCATTGCCCCTTGTATATCAAGAATTAAAATTACATTCATTCCTAATTTCATTGCATTAAAAACTTCTTGCTTTGTTGTACCATAAAAATTATTAGAATAAATCGCATATTCCAAAAATTCATCACGCTCTATTTTTTGTTTAAATTCTTCTGGTTTAATAAAGTAATAATCAATGCCATTTACTTCATTGGTTCGTACTAATCTTGTAGTGGTGGTTACTACTCTTTTTATATTTGGAACTAATTTTTTTATTTCTTCATAAATTGTGGTTTTTCCCACTCCGCTTGGACCGGAAATTACAATTAGTTTACCGGGTTTAATCATATAACTCCTTTATTCTATGATAAATGTGCTTTGATAATAGTCTATTACGCCATTTTCTGCTAATACCCAAGCACCGATAGTGTAAGTACCGTTTGTAAGAGCATTGTCAAGTGTCAGCGTTCTAGTGGTAATGGCTATCGTACCTTCATCATACACAATTAAGCATTCGTTTTCATCTGGTGCCACAGTTCCCGCAAACACAATAAATTTTCTAATCTCTGCGGTGCTATTTAAAAGCGATGTTTCTGAAATTTCAAATGATAGTGTTGTATCTACAACTGAAATATTTTTTATAAATTCAACTGGTTGAGTTAGCGTAATCCCATATGCATAATCAACATTATATGTAATTTTATCAGAACTGCCAACTTTGTTGTAAACAGCAGTTATATGAGTAATTTTCGCCTCAGTTACAGTAATTATAAACTCACTTAGCGTATATGTAGGTAAATAATTAAAAATTGTATAATTTAAATTTGATTTAACACTATCTAATATTTTGTATATTCCACTGCCTTGATGAGTAAAATAACTTCTAACTAAAAGTCTTGAATCAAATCTGCCACATAATTTTGATAATGTACTTACTAAATCGGTATTATCAGGATAATAATTATAGCCTAAATTAATTGTGTTCCCAGTAATCAAATAATTGTAGTCATAAAAATTCCAAATATCTTCAAATTCAGGATTTCTTTCAAAGCAGACTGAAAATTCATTTGGTGTAATTCCAACATATTTTACAATATCAGTAGTAAGATAAAATTCAAATTGTGATTCTGTTGTAACTGAATTTGTAATATTTGTAATAGTCATTAAAGAACTATAATTATAAAAATTGCCAACTTTTAATGCGGTTGTTAAAGATTGCTCAGCAGTTGGGTCAGGCGTTTTTTTGACACAGCCACTTAGCATTAACGGAAATATAAGCGCGAATACCGCAATTTTAAAATTAAATTTTATTTTAAACATTTATTGCTCCGAAAAATTTCTTAATATTTATTATTATAATTGTTTTACGTGCTATTGTAAATTAAATAAGCAATAAAACCAATTGTTTTTAGTTTTAACTAAAATTTTAATTTTATTAAAATTAGGACTTTGCAAAAAGTATTCTTTGTGTTATACTAACTAAGTAAAATTTGCCATTAATAGGGTTTTTCACGATTATTAGTATTTTTAGGAGTTACAATGTTATCAGTAAATAATGTTACAGTACAATTTGGCAAGAGAATTTTGTTTGAAAATGTGAGTTTAACTTTTTCAAAGGGCAATTGCTATGGGATTATAGGCGCAAATGGTGCAGGCAAATCCACATTTTTAAGAGTGCTATCCGGTGAACTTGAAGCGAATAAGGGTGATATTTCAATAGGAAAACATGAAAGAATGTCAGTGCTTAGTCAAGACCAAAATAAATTTGACCATCAAACAGTATTAAAAACTGTGTTGCTTGGTCATAAACGTTTAGTAGAAATAATGGATTTAAAAGAAATTTACTATGCAAAAGAAAATTTTACAGATGAGGACGGTATTAAGTTGGCGGAATTAGAATCCGAATTCGCCGAACTTGACGGTTGGGACGCAGAAGCAAATGCACAGGCACTACTTAATAATATTGGTATTGAAACAGAATACCACTACTGTTTGATGCGTAATTTAGATACAAAACAAAAAGTAAAAATATTACTTGCACAAGCACTTTACGGCAATCCCGATGTTCTTGTTCTTGATGAACCTACTAATAACCTAGATTTAAAAACTGCAAGATGGCTTGAAAATTTTTTATTAGAATTTGAAAATACTGTTATTATCGTATCTCACAACCGCCATTTTTTAAATAAAGTTTGTACGCATATATGTGATATCGATTATGGAAAAATTAGCATATTTTTAGGCAATTATGATTTTTGGTATGAATCAAGTCAACTTATTTTAAGGCAGGCAAAAGAATCCAACAAAAAATCGGAGGCGCGCATTAATGAATTGAAAGATTTTATTGCAAGATTTGCCGCAAATGCTTCAAAATCAAAACAAGCAACTTCTCGTAAAAAAGAACTTGAAAGGATTACTCTTGAAGATATTAAACCATCATCAAGGCGCTATCCATACATTGATTTTAAACCAGAAAGAGAAGCAGGTAATGAAATTTTATATGTAGAACATTTAACTAAAAAAGGTTATTTTAATAATATTAATTTTAGAATTAATAAAGGTGATAAGATTGCATTTTTATCAGACAAGAGTACTATTATTACTATGCTATTCGACATTTTAATGGGTGAACAGACCGCAGATAGTGGTTCTATAAACTGGGGACAAACAATAACAAAAGCCTATATGCCACAAAATAATGATGAATATTTTAACGGGTGCGACCTAACATTAAATAATTGGCTTAAACAATATTCTAAGGATAAGAATGAAGAATTTATAAGGGGCTGGCTTGGGAGAATGTTATTTAACGGTGAAGAAGGATTAAAAAAAGCAAGCGTAATTTCGGGTGGAGAAAAAGTGAGATGTATGCTTGCAAAGACTATGCTTACAAGTGCAAATTTTATAATTTTAGATGAGCCAACAAATCATTTAGACCTAGAATCTATTACCGCACTTAATAAAGGTATGGTAAATTATAAAGGTAATTTAATGTTTACTTCGCACGACCACGAAATTGTACAAACGACTGCTAATAGAATTATAGAAATTAATGAAAATTCATTTGTTGATAAAATGATGACATACGATGAATATATTACAACTCAAATTAATGCAATAAAGAAGTAATAATTTAATAAAAATGTTGCATTAAAAAATGAAAAAATAAATAAAAAATATAAAAACCGCATTTAAATGTGTGGTTTTTATTGATTTTATTAAAAAATATGGTAAAAAATATATTTTTTATAATAACTTTTTAAATTCTTTTATAAATTTACGGGTGGCTATACCGCGGTGATTAATTTGTACGCGTTCTTCGGCAGAGAACATAGACAATGTTTTATTGTAGCCATTTGGTATAAATATTGGGTCATAAGTAATTCCTTCGTTGATATTCATAATTTCGTTTGCAATATGTCCATGACATTCACCACGCGACACAATTTTTTTACTATTAGGACATAAACAAGTTATTACGCATACAAAATGCGCTGTGCGTTCTTCGTTTTTTAAATTAACCATATTGTTGAGCAATAAATTAAGTGATTCCAATTTGGTTGCGTTTTTGCCGGCGTATCTAGCAGTGTAAACGCCGGGAGCACCATTAAGTGCATCAACACACAAACCGCTGTCATCGGCGATTGTAATTAATCCCGTATCTTTGCAAACTTGTGTTGCTTTTAATAAACTGTTGCCTTCAAATGTATCAGCGTTTTCAATTACTTCCTTTGTATAATTAATGTCTGTAAGTGACAATAATTCTATCTCAGTATTTAACTCTTTAAATAATTCTTTGTATTGTTTAAATTTTCCTTGATTAGTTGTTGCAATTACTACTTTCATCTTTTGTCACCTCATAATAAATTATTTGTATTATATCACAAAAGCAATCATTTTGTTACTTTTTAAATATTAGCACTAAATTTTTAAAGTAAGCATATTGTAGTTGTAGTTGAAAAATAGGAGTATATTATGAATATAATTGTGTCAAAACATTTAACTGACCCACAATTTTTGAATTGCCATTCCATTTTTATGCAAAATCATAGAATTAATGGTGGAATTTTTGCAAACAAGTGTACTATAAATCAATCTGATTATCAAATCTTAGCAATAGAGCAAAACAAAATTATTGGATACATTGGAATGTCTATTTTTGCTAGAAGACATTACATTAGGGAAATAGTTATCGCAAAAGAATATCAGCGCAAAGGACTGGGTATGGAATTACTTAATGCACTTTTAGAACATGTAAAAGAAAATGCGGATTTTTTAATTTCTAACTGCTATAAATTTAATCAAGCATCAATAAAATTGCACGAAAAATTTGGCTTTGAAAAATGTAACGAAAGTGATACGCAAATTTATTATAATTATGATATAAAAAAACATCTTGCAAAAAAATTTGATATTAACGAACTTGAACGGTAATTTTGTTTTAATCGTTTTATAGTACATACAATTTAATGTAACAAAAAGGCCTTATGTATATTCATAAAGCCTTTTTGAAGTTGTTAAATTATTATACTATTTCAGCTAAGATTGCTCTAAAAATTACAAGCGCATCAAGTTCCGTTTGGGTTAAACTTCTACCTAATACGGTTTCAATTTCTAAATCCGTAGCAGATTCCATTTCGGGATCAACACCGGATTCATATAAAGAATTGTACTCGATTTCTAATGCGTTAATAACAGGAACTGCTACTTTTTCGGTTTCGGTTAAAGACCTGCCAATAGCATTTTCTATCATGGCAATTGACATTATGGTATTCATAAATTCTAAACTATCAACTTCTTCTTGCGTTAGTGTTCTTCCAATTATTATTTCAATAATATTTACTGTTGCATCTTGGAATTCTGGGTCATAACCTTCGCTATAAACCGCCATATACTCAAACATCACAACCACATAAACACGTAACTGGGCAATTTCTGATTCGGTCATTTCGCGTCCAATTTGAGTTTCAACTTGCGTAAGAACCATATTAAACATAATCTCATCGTTTATTGCAACTACAACTGCATATGCCGAAATTTCTTCACTAGTAAATGTTACACCTAAAATAGTTTGTGCATCTTCTACCGAAGGCAGACCGTCATCGCCACTACTTAATGTGATAATATAACCACCAATTAATTTAATAGCATCAATTTGTTCAAGTGTTAGATCATCACCAACTTGCGAAGTCATCATAATTAATAGCATATTACTCATCATTGCATTTTTTAGTGAATTTTGAGTGGTTAATGCATTTATTTCTTCGGTTGTTAAAGAGCGAGCAATAACGCTTTCAATTTCTGCTATTCCAGCATTACCAAATTCACTATTTGTGCCACTTACATAGGAGGCTTCATATTCTGTTTGAAGTGCAGAAATAATGGGTAATGAATCAGCCTCTGCTGTTGTTAATTCTCTGCCAATAATAAATGAGTACATAATTCGTTGAATGTCGTACTGATCAAGTCCCGGAGCGTAAGTCCCAGAATATAGTGTGTTAATCCAATAATTATCATAATCTAAAATTAATTGGATTTCTTCGGTAGATAATGTGCGATAATAGTATTGTTGCACGCCAGTAGCATCAAGGACCATTCCTGGCATATAAAGCATGCCATAGTTTTGGGAGCGTAATACATTGGCGGATTCAAGTAATAATAATTGTTCGGCTGTTGGTGCTGTGCCAACTAATTCGGTTAATAATGCAACATCTAAATCAATAAGCGTTTGTGGTAAAAGATATACAACTTCTACATTTACATCTACATTTGTCTCATTATCGTTTTCATCAGTAACAGAATAAGTTAGAGTATAAGTCCCGAGTAAATTTAAGTTAACAGTTTCACTATCAACTGTAATGCTACTCGTTAAATTACCATCATAATTATCAGAAGCAGTGATGCCGGTAAGCCAGTTAGGTGTTGACCTAGCCTCTACTTGTAAATCAACAGCACCTAAAATTACTGGATCGGTAGTGTCCACAACAATAACATCAATCGTTCCTGTAACTTCGTTGTCACTGCTGTCTTTTACTGTGAAATTAAGTTGATATGTTCCAAGTAGAGTTAAATTAACATTAGAATCATCAACTGTAATACTACTAGTTAAATTTCCATTATAACTATCAGTAGCGGTTATTCCTGTCAGCCAATTTGGCGATGAATTTACTTCCACCGTTCTATTTACTAGCCCTAAAATTTCAGGATCTGTGGTATCAATCACATTTACATTTACTGTAACACTCTCTGTATTATCACTGCTGTCCGTTACGCAATATGTAAGAGTATAAGTTCCCAAAGTATTAAGAATTACATTTGAATCATCTACTACAATATTTACAGTAATATCGCCGTCCTTATCATCAGTGGCGCTTACACCGTTTAGCCAATTTGGTTCATTAGAATTTACTTCAATAGTAAAATTTGCTGTACCCAAAATTTCAGGCTTAATTTTGTCATCGTTGCAACCTACAAATGCTGTTGCTCCACAAAGCAAAAATGCTAGCAGAATAACTTTTTTAAATTGTCTCATAAAAAACCTCCTTTTTTAATATTTTTTAATCCCCTAATAAGTAAATACATTATATGTTTCTACTACATATATGTCAATTTATTTGATAATGTTATTATTTACTTTGTAATCTTGACTTTATGCTTTTGGCTAATTTAAACAAAACAATATATATACCTAATTTATTATTATCATAGAACATAATAAAAATGTATGAATAAAATTGAAGAACATTTTAGAATTACTAAATATCTTTGTAATCGTTTGCTTAAAACGGGCTATTTTGGTATAATTATTGTAATTAATTTAATAATTATATTTTAGAGGTGCTATGAAAGTTAAGCAAGCAACGCATTATTATAATCCAGCATTAAAAATCAAATATCTTAATTCATTTAAAATTGATTCTAAATATAAAGAAGATATTGATTTTTTTCAGTATGTAATTAATGAATGTAATCATAAAGGTTATGAAGCATTAAAAGAGTTTAGTTCAAAAAAATTAAGAAGTGCTGAAAATATATATAAAATTTACGCAAAATTACAAGGGCATAGAATGTCTTATGTATATGCATCGGACATACCAAATTTAAAAGATAATCCTGATTTTAAAAATACATTAATTTTCATTAAGTATACAGCATCACACGACAAGCAAGCCATAGAGGCTAAACGTATTCAAAAAAATATAGAAAAACACTCCGAAATGTTGTTGATAAATGATTTAAAAATTGATGTAGATATTGATGAGCAATTACAAAGTTTTGATTTTGGTAAAATTTTTAAGTATAATGGCACAAATGATGAATTTAGGTTATCCCCAAATTTTGATGAAGTACAATCTAGTTTAATTAAACTACCAAGTCGATCAATAATTATTAATGGGGTAGCGGGTAGTGGCAAAACAAGTATTTGTATTGAATTATTTCGCAAACTTTGTGTACAAGGTAAATCGGCATTATATGTTACATTTTCTAGCAATTTAGTTAATTTAGCAGTTTCAGAAAAGATTTTACTTGCAGATAATATAGAAAAAATCATTAAAAACTTAGAGCAAGGCATTATATATGAAAATTTGGTTGAGTATATTAAGCAAGAGTTAAGGGTAGAATTAAAGGCAACTAAAAAAGATGAAATTATTAAAGAGTTATTTTTAGTTTTAAAAAATTTAAATAAAATTGAAATTAAAACATTTAGTGAATTGTATGGTAAAAACTATAATGGTAAAGACTTTGCTGATGAACGATATTTTGAAGATTTTGTTCAAAAATACAACTGCGGAAAAGATTATAATTTAAAAGCAGAATTAGACAGTATAAAAATTAGTTATGAATTAATTTTTAAAGAAATTTACGGACTAATATCTGGCTACTTAATGCCAAAATTTGAAAGGAAGAAAACATTAACTGATTATTTATTAAGTGAAGAAGAATATTTGAGTCTAGACGAAAAATATACTGTTTACACAATTAAAGAACGAAAAATAATATATAAAACCGCACAAAAATATTTGGCGTTTTTGAAAACTAATAATAAGTACGACAATAATATTATTGCCTACAATCTTTTAAAAGAAAAATCTACAAAAAAATATGATTATTTAATTATTGATGAAGTTCAAGATTTAAGCGAACTGCAAATTTTGTATTTAACAAAAATTGGAAAAATCTTATTTTGTGCCGGAGATGTTAATCAAATGGTTAATCCAAATTATTTTGATTTTAACCGCGTTAAAGATTTATTAGGGGCGGAAAAGGTTGAAAATTTACTCAAAATAAATTACCGTAGTAGTACAAAAATTGTAAATATGCTTAACGACATTACAAAATTGAAGCAAGAAAAACTCGGTAAGTGGAGCAATTTTGATATAATAGAAAAATCTTCTGGGAAAGAAGTTAATAGCAGGCTTGCATTTTGTCGCTATGATAACATTTTATATAAAATATATAATTCACAGGCAGACAATTATGACATAATTGTGGCAGATTCTAATCAAAAAGCACTTCTAATTAAAAACAGCAATTTACCCGATATAAGCAAAAAAATTATGACTGTTGCCGAAGTTAAAGGGCTTGATAAAGATTTTGTAGTGCTTTATAATATACTTTCTAGTAAAGAAAAAGACTGGAATGAATTACTTGAAAATTTTTCCAAAAAACAGGCTGATGCAAATTCAAAGTTCAGATATATTTTTAATTTGTTTTATGTAGCACTTACTCGCACACAGCAAAATATGTGTATAATTGAAAGTAAAGAAAATGCCATAATTAAAGACTTTTTTACCAAAGACTATTTTGTACAACTTACAGAAAATACGCAATCGCAAGTTCTTGTAAATATGTTTAATTTAAGAAAGTTAGCACTTACTGAATGGAAAGAAAGATTTGACAGTGCAATTATCTCTGGTGATTATGAAAGAGCATTAACATATGCACAAAGTTATATCAAAGATGAAATATATATAAAAAAAGCGGAAATTTATGTTGAATTAAAAGAAAATGGCGATAATTTGATTTCAGCAGATAAATTATGCGATTTGGGCGCATACTTAGATGCTCGTGTGCTTTATGAAAGAGCGGGACAAAAAGAACTTGCGGACTTTATGAAACTGTTAAATAGTGGCAACACTAGTGAGGTTTCTATAAATAATATGTTAAAAATATACACCACCACGCACAGCGAAAAAATAAAACAACACTTTTTAACATATTACAAAAATATAAATGATAATTTATTTACAAAATCTAGTGAAATAGGATTTTTATTAAAGGAGTTAAATTAATATGGAAGAGAACACCAAAGAAATTGCAGATTTAATAGGAGAATTTACAAATCACACAAAAGTAATAGAAACAGTGAATGAAAATTTTACTAATTTTATGCATGCATACAAACAAATTAAGGAAAGTTTAGAAAAATTAAATATTGATATTAAATCTAAGCAAAATATTGAAAAAGCAATGAATGATTTAGTGGACAAGGGTACACTGTTAGTAGGTGATATCACCGTGCTTTCTCAAAAAGTTAACAAACTAGAAAGTTTAATTAATCCTATCGCAGAGCAGATAGAAAATTTAAACACAAGTTTTAAAAAACTAATTAATTTTGATGAAAATGTTCAAGCAATTTTAAATAGTGTAAGTAAAACAAATGAAACAATAGATAAATTAGACTTAAAACAAATTACAACAACGCTAGAATCATATAATCAAAAAATGGAGCAAACAAAAACTATTTTTGAACAAGATGTAAAAAAAGCATTTAACACAAATAATGCAAGAATTGATTATATGCTAAAAGATGTGTCTAGTATTGTAAAAAATGCAGATAGCGCTAATACACATTTAGAAGAACTTGTAAAACAGCAAGTTGAATTACAGACTATAATTTCTAAATTGGTAGATAAAAATACTTTTCAAATGGAATATTTATACGATGTTTTAGATAAATGGGCGGAAGAAAGAAAAGTCAAGTTGAGCAAAAAATAAAAGGAAATGTAATGTTGCAAATTGTTGATTTAATTAGACAAGATAAATTGTTTAAATTAAAAAAGTTAATAAAAAAAGATAAGTCTATATTGCAATATAAATATGGTGCTTTTCCGCTACTTTCTATTGCAATATTATTTAATAGCAAAAAATTAATTAAATATTTTACAGAATTTTATTACACAGATTTTATTGATATGCCTGATGATTTTAATGTTCGTAACGAGTTTAGAGAAATTGTAAAAGGTAGGCTTTCGGTTATTTACGAACACAATAAAAATATCATACAGCCTTACGAACTTATGCTTATTAAAGGCAACTTTAAAGGATTTATTTATTTTACTGAGCAAAACAAACAAATTATATTGCCCGAAAACATAGAAAAAATTAAAGAATTACTAAGAATAACAAAACAAGAATATGCACTTGATATTTCTTTTAATGAAGAACAAAATATTGTTACATTTGTGTGTTCGAAAGAACAAAAAAAGAAATATTTATTAAAATTAGTCAAAAAGATATCAGTTATTTTTGGAATAATTTTAAGTAGTATGGCGGTACTTGTGGGTGCTTTCTTCGCCTTATTTACTACGATAAATTTTAATGCATTAGGCGGTCTTACAGTAGAAAACAAGTGGCATTTTAGGTTTAGTAAACTAAACGATTTGCCAGAGCCCTCTAAAACAGGGTACTTGTTTAACGGCTGGTATTTAGATGAAAGTTGTTTAAATGCGGTTAATTCCGAAAATTATTATACATCAAAAATTACTCTTTATGCCGGCTGGGAATATTTTGGATATGGCACTGAGACCGAGCCTTATGAAATTTCTAATGTTAACCGATTAAATTATCTTAACGGGCAAAGTGGGTGCTATTTATTAACTACTGATTTAAATATTACCGGTGCTTGGACACCTATTAATAGTTTTTCGGGTACGCTTAATGGCAATAGTAATACAATATTATTTTCTACTTCATCATTACCATGTTTATTTAATATACTTAACGAAAACGGAATTATTGAAAACCTTACAATTTCGGCTAACATAACTTTTAGCAATTTTGCTGTTGGATATGTAGGCACTTTTGCCACACAAAACTATGGAACAATTGATAATTGTGTTGCAATAAACAATGTGGTGTTATCCGAAAGTTTTGCGGATAATTTATATTATGGCGGACTTGTCGGTATTAATAAAGCTGGCGGAGTAATTAGTAATTCTGCCGGTCAAGGCTCAATATCTATGCAGTGCGATAGCGTAAATGATTGCACGATAGGTGGAATAGCCGGTTATAATGAGGGTCTGATAGAAAATGTAATAAATGATGCCACTCTTTCAGGTAACGCCGATTTTGGTGGAATAGTAGGCGTTAATGCAGGCGAAATAATAAACGCAGTAAATAACGGAATAATTAACATAAATAATGAATTTTCAGATACCAACTGGTCAGTTATTGCTGGTGGAATTAGTACAACAAATATAGAAGATGCACAAATTACATATAGTAAAAATACTGTAAATATTACAGCGATATCTACATCTTGTAGCGTTCTTGCTGGTGGAATTGTGGGGCAAATAGTTACAACCACAAGTTCGGTAAGCGATTGTTATAATACGGGAATAATTAGTGCACAATCAACTGTCGTTTCGTCAGCAGATAATAATGTGAGTTTTGCTGGTGGAATAGTCGCTTATAGTATAGGAATAATTAATCGTACATATAATTTAGGGAATATTATATCACAAGCATATGGCACAAGTGCTTATGCGGGTGGAATAGTGGCCTATGCAGGCGATACAAATAATTATTCATATTGGTCGGCCACTATTACAAATTCGTACAATAAAGGTACTATTAATGCTTCGCACACCGATAATACATTTGTTATTTCGGTTGCTGGCGGAATAGCGGGTAAACTGATCGGAACTATTTTAAATTGCTATAATACAGCCGAAGTTAATATTGGTACAACAGGTGATAATGTTGGTGGAATATTGGGGCGTTGTATTTCTGGCATTTATGAAGTTACAAATTGCCATTGGTTATATCTTGATTTGGGCGATGCACAGTTTGGAATTAGTGCTGTTGTAACTGGTTTGATTTTTTCCACAGATACCGGAACAACAAAATACACTGCGCTAGCTAATATGTACACATTATCCGCTACGCTTGGAGAAGAATTTGTAGATGTAGCAAATGATACACCAAATTTACAGTAAAATAAAAATATAACATTTTAGTTAAAATATCTAGTAAAAAAAAATATTTAATGATATAATAAAATATCAATAGCATATTGATATCGTAAAAACGATATTTGAATTAATATTATCGTAAGAAAAAATTTATTGGATAAGTGAAAATGAAAAAATTTATTATTCTAAGTATTGTATTGGTTGCGTTATTAGCGGTTGGCGTCAAATTCTTTTTTGAATTTAAAAATAAGGAAAAAATAATACTAGAAACTGCATCAATAACCGTAAATGATGGTGAATCTTTTAGTGTAGATTTTTCAAGAGAAAATGAAGATTTAGACACAGTAATAGAAGTTTTAACTTTACCAGCCGGCGTAACATATAATAGCGTTCTTAATATTTTTACTGCAACGACAGGTGGTACTTATACAATAGTATTTACAACCAACAATCCCAGTTATCCTACTTTTTCTTGTACTGTAAAGATTGCCGATGGTTCGCAATCTAATCCCTATATAATTAGTAATGTTACTCAATTGTTAAAAATTGGAAAATCCATTGATGGGATTGTAGCGTGGCCACTTACTGCTTGCTATCAACTTATCAAAGATCTAGATATTAGTAATATAGCATTTTATCCAATCGGTTATACTTCGGTAGCAAATGGCGGGCCAATTTTAGAAACTTTTAGTGGGCAATTTAATGGTAATATGCATATTATCAGCGGGCTTACAATTACAGAAAACGACACTGAAAACTTGACTAGTGCAGGTTTGTTTTGTTCACTATCCACTGGTGCGAAAATAACAAAATTGCATCTAACAAATGTTAATATAAATGGTTCATTTGCCTACGCGGGCGCCTTTACCGGTATTAATTACGGCAATATTGAGCGTAGTAGTGCAATGGGTGATATTACTTCTACTTTTGCGGGTGCGTGCGTGGGTGGAATCGCTGGTAAAAACGAAACCAAAATTATTGAAGAGTCTTACGATGGAGTTGCTAGAATTGACAGAGTATCCTCTACTGTTAATATCGATTTAACAGGCGATGCATTATCTTATGCGGGCGGTATCACTGGCTATAATTTAGGTGGAATTGTTATAAATTCTTATTCATCAAATAATACCATTAATATTTTTAACGAGAGTAGTTATATTGGCGGAATTTCAGGTGTTAATGAGTATATAGCAAGTGGCACATTATTTTTAGATGCCACTATAAAAAATACATATTCAAGTACATACCTATTAGGACAAACCGCCGAGAGTACTTTTGCAGGCGTGGTTATTGGTACAAATATTAATCACCCTTATGCCGAACAAGGCAACCAAACGGCTTTATATGTCAATAGAATATCTGGTAATTATTATAATAACGAGGTAAATATTGGATTAACAGGCATAGGTAATTTAAGTGACTACGATGATGAAGATACAGAAGATTGGTATTATAGTTATTTTACTGTACAAGGCAAAACTAGTACAGAATTAAAAGATACAAATAGTTATATTTCTTACAGAAATAATTTAAATACAATTATCTACTGGAACTTTGTTAAAGTTTGGTCAATTAATAATGCTAATAACAACGGTTTTCCTACTTTAAAATACACTGGACAAACAGTTGCTGATGATATACAAACACTAAAACTTGCAAATTCAATAGTGTCTATTTCAGATTTAAATGCTATTAGACAAAATTTAGATGGCGACTACGTGCTAATAGAAGAATTAGATTTAACTGGGATTAATTGGGTACCTATTGGCACAAAAACAAAACCTTTTACTGGCACGTTTTATGTTGAAAGTGAAGGCAAAATAAAAAATTTAACAATAACAAATTACTATGAGTATGCAGGATTTTTTGGTTATGTTGGCGAAGGCGCTGTTATTGATGGTTTAATTATAGAAAATGTTAATATTTGTTCTGGCGCTAATGCGGGAGCGATAGCGGGTGCAATAGAAAGTGCAATTGTTACTAATAGTGCAGTTATTGGAGCCACTGGTAATAATATTACCGAGTCAGTAATAGAGACGCAATATGTAATCCCTGTTTCTGGCTATTATAATGTAGGTGGGCTTATTGGTTATGCAAACAGCAGTACAATCGGCGGACAGGATTTATATGAAGGTTGCTATGTAGATAATGTTAAAATTATGATACCAATGGTTAACAAAACCGTTAGTGTAGGTGGACTTGTAGGCTATACTTCTGACACAACAAGCGTAATTAAATGCTACACAAAAACTAATATTACATTTTTAGTAGGCCGAAGTGCAAGCACTAGCACACAATATATCGGTGGACTTGTTGGGCAGAGTAATGGAATAATTGAAAGTTGTTACACTCTTGCGGGTTATGTTATTCAAAACTATAACATATTAGCGGGATATGCTGGGGGACTTGTTGGCTATCAAACCGGCGGAATAATTAGTTATAGTTTTGCAGAAGCCTCAGTTACCGGACATTATGTAGGTGGTATTGCTGGTAAACTTTCGGGAAAATTGTATGAATCATACTCTAATAATGAAATTAGTGCTTATCGTGGTGGTGGACTAGTAGGGTTTTTTAGTATGGCCAGTGCGCTTATCGCTAATTGTTATACTGTGTCTAATATGTATACTATGGACGGAGCATCAGAAATATCAGGCATTTACGCTGTAACCGATTCTGCCAACTATGTAGAATATACTCTTGTAATTAGTGTGATGAATACTAGTGCAGGTGGAACATCATACTTGTACACAAATAGCAGTATTTATAGTAATGTTACTAAAAATGCTTCCGAAAAAAACAGATTTTCTAATGTGGTATATAATGATGGCATAACTTATGGTCAAGGTATTTCCGATAAATTTATTATTAATTGGAATGAACTAACAACTGGAATAAGCGATGAAATATTTGTTGAATGGACAACATTTAATTCTTTAAGTTTTAGTGATGAAAAATGGTGGTGCATCAGTGGTATGTATCCAACCTTAATTGCTACGATAGTAAAAGATGGCGAGATGATTAATGGGTCGTTTACAAGTGCAGACTTCGATTCGGCAAAGGCCAAAGTTATTGCCGCCGGCATAGATATTTTTAATAGTACCACTGGCGATATAGACAAAACAAAGTTAATAGCCAAGATATTTGAAATAACACAAGAGTTTGAATGCACAAATTCAGAAATTGCAGCGTTATTTGCCAACTTTATCAGAGTTCACGAGGAAAACGTTATTAATGGAATGCCTGTCTTAACGCTTACATGCTTAAATATTGAGTATGTTAATGAAACTACAATAAATAGTTCGTTTATTTTTAAAGCAGATATAAAAAGATTTCCAGTTATTGGCGGGTTGCTTGTATTTTTAAACACATTACCAAAATATATGTATATTACAATAAGTATGCAGGCTACATTAGTGGGAGATATAATTACAGCCACTAATGTTGAAGCACACATAAAAAAGACGGATAGATTTACAGAAGAGGAATTAATGCCTCAATTGTATGATTTATTAAAAGTAGATGGTTATGAAGGATTAAAGACACTATTTGCTAATAATACAAATAGTTATCTAAAATCAGCACTAGAACAAACTAATGTAGATATTAAATTTACACCAACTGGTATGCGTGTAATTCCACTGCCACCTATTGTAGACCCAGTGCCAGAAGAATGATAAAAATCCATCAGTAGAATTGGGTATACCCCAAAAGATTGGACTAAAAATTAATTTTTAATTTAAAACTACCTATTTTATTTTAATTTGGTTTATAAATTGTTCGTTCTTTTTTAATCGTGTTTTAACAGCAAATGGAAAAATAATTCCACTAATAATACCAATGTTAAACATTAATAAAAAACTCGGTACGAATATAAATACAGTAAATAATATTGCCCTAGGATAAAAAATATACATTTCTCTTAACACAATCCCATCAGCCACTTTACCATTAAATTCTAAATCCTTGCAATATAATGAGAAAGTAGAAACATGCATAAGTGGAAAGGTTAAACCTAAAATAACACTCAATATATAAATTGCAACGCCAACCTGTATTAGAATAATGGCAACGCAACTACTTAAACATTATACTTGCAATTGTACAGCACAATAATATTTTTTTCTTATCGGTAAGTTTTTGCGCTAGATAATTAATAAAAACTTTGCCTAAACCGATAGTAGCAAGGACAATAGCAATGGATTCTATATTCACATTTATTTTATATAAATATATAGGTATAACACATTGAATTATCATCTGCATGTAGCCCATAGTGGCAAACATTATATCATAGGGCTTTAATTTTTTGTGAGTTTCAATTAAAGGTATATGAGTAGTGTTTTCATTGATAAATTCTTTTAAAGATTTATAGCAAAAAAACAGTGGAATAATTGAGCATAAATAAAAAATAACAGCCATTCCACAAACAATTAAAATTGAATTAGATAAAGAGGAACCTAAAATAAATCCGCTAACAAGTAAAAATGCCACTTCACCTAAATCTTTACCAATTTCATACTTTCCAGCATTGTTATTTTTATCCAACTTAGCAAACAGGTAGTTTAATGAAGGAAAATATAAACCATTAGCAATTCCAGATAAAATTGCAATTAACAAAACACACAGTATATTCATTGGAGCAAATGCAATAATTATGGGAATTGCAACCATTGGGATTATTTGAATTATTATATAAAAAATATTATTTTTTTGTATAGAAAACCGAAGTATATTTGTTAACAATCCAGACATTAAAGAGAAAATCGCTAAATACAAAAACGATAACAATACATTATTTGTTTGTTTTAAAATAATAATTGGGATATAAACTTTAATCATTGCGTTGCCAAAGGCATAAATCAATCTGTGTAAAAAAATTAAATTACTGTTTTTCATCTGTTTGTATCCTTAAAATATAATTTAAATATATAATAATTTTTTATTAAGTAATTAATTTAAATTAAATTAATTATTGATTATATTTTTTAATTGTGCAATTATAGTGCGATCTTTTTTCACACTCATTCTTGGGCTTACAAATACACTAGAACCATGGTTTTCATCTTCAAATCTAGGTATAAACTGAAAATGCAAGTGGTTGCGTCCTCCATCACACATTGTTACAAAATAAACTTTTTTTGCTTTTAACACAGTTTTTAGTGCGTTTATAATTTTTGCACTAATATCATATAAATTACCAATAATTGATTTTGGCATTTCACTTATATCTTCATGGTGCTCTTTTATTATTAAAATAGTATGTCCGCTTCGGCGTGGATATTTTTCTAAAATTACTAAAAATATTTCATTTTCAAATAAAATCAAATCTTTATCTGTTATGTAAATATTATGATATAAAAAATTATTGCATGTTGGGCATTCACCTCGTTCTTTACAATTTTTTAAGTTTATTGCAAAAATTTTTTTAATGTTTTCATCATCTTCATCATTTTCTTGCATTAATTGCATATTTATAAAATCATTCATATAAAAACTCCCGAGGTAATTAACTAAATTTATTTATGTTTTTATTATAGTCTAAATAAAGAATAAAATAAAGCAAAATGGTAATATAAGCATTTTAATTAAAAAAATAGTCTTTTAATTCAGGGTTTGTTTTAATCCGGCTTTAATTTTTGATTAATTTTATAAAAATTTTTCCATGGGTCTGGTTTTTTTAATCTTTCTAACGCGATTTCAATATTGATTCCGTTTGGTGCTATTGTGCCTAATTCTTTCCACGATATGGGCATTGAAACCGTTGTGCCGACTTTTGACCTTAACGAATAAGGTACAACTGTTGTGGCACCACGACCATTACGTTGCCAATCTACAAAAATTTTATTTATACGATTAATTTTTTTGATATTGCTCGTGTAACGCTCAGGCCATTTTTGCTCCATTATTTTTGCTATATTTTTTGCAAATTTATAAAAAGTGTCCCAGTTTACCGAAGGCTTAAAAGGAACTACTATATGATAGCCTTTTCCACCACTTGTTTTTAAAAATGATTTTAGCGAAAGTTCTGTTAGTATGCTTTTTAAATCCTTTACGCCTTGACGGATTTTTTTTAAATCCATTCCTTCATCTGGGTCAAGATCAAAAACCATTATATCAGGATATTCCAAACTGTTTACCGTGCTACCCCAAGTATGAAATTCTATTGTATTCATTTGTGCTTCAAAAATAACCCCGTAAATGCTGTTAATATAAAAATACTCCTCATCTGCGTTTTTACCATTCTTTACTTTAATAGAAACAATTCCTTTACTAGTGCCAGCAGGGTGCTTTTTAAAAAAGCAACTTTGTCCGCTTCCTTTGGGACACCTAATAACACTGACTATTCGATTTTGTAAATAGGGAAGCATTCTTTTTGCCACTTTTACATAATACTTGACGATATCTATTTTTTTAATATTTGTATTGTTAAACATAATTTTACTAGGGTTGGTAATATCTATGCCTTCTATACTGATTGTTATATTGTCATCAGTTACTTTATCAAGTTGTTTGCCAATTTTTACAAAAGGATTTTTAACTATTTCTTCATTTTTTTCTATTTGCGCCATTGTGCGCCCAGTTTTAATACTAGTACTAAAATTTGATATATTTTGATTGTTTTGAAATTGGTCCTTTTCTTTTATTAAAAGCCAGTTATCTTGTTTATTGTTGTCAGTTTTAATTTTTATTAATGCCCATTTGCCCATAAGCCTTTTACCGTTAAGTACAAATTTTAATGTTCCATTTTTTAAGCCCTGATTTACGCTACCATATGGCACCCAACTTCCTTCGTCCCATAACATAACCGTTCCGCCTCCGTACTGACCTTGCGGAATTATACCCTCAAAACCGGCATAATCAGTCGGGTGATCTTCCACTCGTATTGCTAGTCGCTTATCATCAGAATTATATGATGGACCTTTTGGCACAGCCCAGCTTAAAAGAACGCCATTCCATTCCAAACGAAAATCAAAATGATCTCTGCTTGCAATGTGATGTTGCACTACAAATTTAAAAATTGGTTTTGTAATTTTTTTTGTTGCTTTTCCTTTTGGCTCTGTTGTTTTATTAAAATTTCTTTTTTTATTATAATTATTTAGTTTATCTGTCATATAATTATTTTTGACAAAAATATCATTTTAATTTCAACGATATAAAAAAATTCTATTTTTTGCTAATATTATACGAATTAATAATTGTTTTTAATATGCATAGGTAATCATAGCCATAATTTATTATAAATTAGATAGTTTGCCGTTGAATATTACATAACAGAAACTTAAATCACATATCTCTAATTTTATAATTTAATTTACATAATATTTTGAATATGATATAATAACTTAAAATATTAAATCATTACACCGCAAAGAAATTAGAGGGGTATACAATGAGCGATGAAATTAAAGAAGAGCCAAAAATTAAAATGGACACTATTGTGAATTTATGTAAACAATACGGTTTTATTTTCCAAGGCAGTGAAATCTATGATGGGTTAGCAAACACATGGGATTACGGTCCACTTGGAATAGAATTAAAAAATAATGTTAAAAAAATTTGGTGGAAAAAGTTTGTTACAGAAAATAAAAATAGTTATGGCGTTGATGCTGCAATATTAATGAATCCACGCGTTTGGGAGGCTTCTGGACATGTAGGTTCATTTAGTGATCCATTAATTGATTGTAAGGACTGCAAATCTCGTTTTAGAGCGGATAACTTGATCAAAGAATTTAATGATACTGTAAACACTGATGTTATGTCTCATGAAGAAATGTTGAATTTTATTAAAGATAAAAATATTAAATGTCCAAGATGTAAATCCACAAATTTTACTAACATTCGTGAATTTAATTTAATGTTTGAAACAAATAGGGGTGTCACAACTGAAAGTAAGACCACAATTTATTTAAGACCAGAAACAGCGCAAGGCGAGTTTGTAAACTTTTTAAATGTACAACGGGCTATGCGAACAAAACTTCCATTTGGTATAGGACAAATAGGTAAAGCATTTAGAAATGAAATTACACCAGGAAATTTTATTTTTAGGACGATTGAGTTTGAGCAAATGGAACATCAAATGTTTTGTAAAAGCGGAACTGATGAAGAAATTTATAGTTATCACAAACAATACGCTTTTGACTTTTTAGTAAATTTAGGTATTGATCCTAAACATTTAAAATTTCATAACCATGATAAATTAGCACATTATGCCAAGGCTGCTTGCGATATTTATTATAAGTTTCCTATGGGTTGGAATGAATTGTGGGGCATTCACAATAGAACAAATTATGATTTGTCACGACATCAAGAATGCTCAAAAGTTTTGATGGAATATTTTGATATAGATACAAATGAAAGATTTATACCTTATGTTATTGAATCTTCAGTTGGTTGCGACAGAATGATACTAGCATTCTTGTTAGAGGCTTATTGTGTAGAAGAACTTGCAGATAAATCAATAAGAGAGATTATGAAATTGCATCCCGCGTTAGCGCCATATAAAGTTGCTGTGTTGCCACTTAATAAAAAACTGCATAGCGAAAAAGCAAATGAAATTTTTTCGCATTTGGTTAAATATTTTACTGTATCATATGATGATGCTGGAAGCATTGGAAAGAGGTATAGAAGACAAGATATTTCAGGGACCCCATTTTGTATAACGGTAGATGAGGACACAATAAAAAATGAAACAATCACTATTAGAGATAGAGATACAATGAAACAAATAGTGATAAAAGTCAATCAAGTTAAATCGTACATTGAAGAAAAAATTGAGGTTTAAGTTAATTGAAAAAATTATGTTAAAATAATGTTTAGGCCATAAACTCCTTAGATGAAAAATTAAATAGTGAAAACGCTTATTATAAAATAACTTCGGAAAGTGAATTTGCAGACGAAATAGTAAACATGCTATCAAAATAACATCATATTAACATCTGTATTATTGAGGGGGAGCAAATTAACAGAGGATCAAACGAGATTTATCTACGAAACAAATACAATCGGTGCTTAAAACGAAACAATTAATATTGATGATGTAATTGAAACTTCAAATCATTTTAGATGTATTGATTTTGTCATTGACAATGCAAAAGAACTATTAACTGAAAAAACAATAAAAGAACTTCACTTTATGTTAAAAGTTGGCACATCGGACAGTCGCAAGGACTGGTTTGTTGTTGGTGGTTACAAGAAACTTCCTAATGAAGTTGGTGGCAAAATAACAACCATGTCCGAAGATGTTGCAAAAGAAATTAAATCACTTCTAGAAAAATATAATTCCATTCAAAATAAAACACTTGAAGATGTCATTAATTTTCATCCAAAATTTGAGTGTACACACCCTTTTCAAGATGGCAACGGTCGTATTGGACGACTAATTATGTTTAGAGAATGTTTAGCAAACAACATTGTCCCTTTTATCATAACCGATGATTTAAAAGTTTTTTACTACCGTGGTTTGCAACATTGGGACACCGAGAAAGGCTTTCACGCTGACACCATTCTCACGATCCAAGACCACTACAAAAAGTGTTTAGACTACTTCAAGATAAACTACTAATTAAACCTGATTTGCCATAAGAATTGAAATTTTTAGTATATAATAAAAAGTGTGGATTACTAGTGCAATCCAAATATTTATTGCGCATCATTTAAAATACACAAGATAGTATGTAAGATAATATGTAAGATGATTGACACAGTATAAGAATATGTTTTATAATTAGTTAATTATTTTGGAGGTATTATGGATAAATATAATCCACCCTATGATATTACAGATGATATGTTAGTACTAGTTTCAGAAATAATGGAGCAACTTGGGCATCTTAACGCAATTAATGATTTAGAAAAACTTCCTAGACTAAGAAGGATAAGTAGAATAAAGTCCATTCATTCTTCTTTGGCAATTGAAAACAATACATTAACGATTGCACAGGTGGAAGATGTTATTAATGGAAAGCGAGTTTTGGGTCCACAAGAAGATATTCAGGAAGTAAAAAATGCCTTTGAGGCATATAAACAAATAAAAAACTTAGATGTATTTAATGTTGATAAGTTACTAGAAGTACATGCGGTTATGATGAAAGGGTTGGTTGCTCAGGTTGGGCAATTTAGAACAACACAGGTTGGAGTATATAATTCTAATGGTAAACTTATTCATATGGGTACACCACAGGAATTTGTTCCAGTTCAAATGATAGCGTTGTTTGACTGGCTAAAAGAAAGTAAAAGCAATATGCTTATTAAATCAAGCGTATTTCATTATGAATTTGAGTTTATTCACCCTTTTCAAGATGGTAACGGAAGAATGGGCAGGCTTTGGCAAACGGCACTCCTTGCAGAGTGGAAATCATTTTTTGAATGGATACCAATTGTAAGTATAATCAAAGACAATCAACAAAAATGTTACGATGCTATTAAAAAATCAACGAGCGAAG
>JALOBO010000130.1 GCA_023228225.1 Clostridia bacterium | reverse complement strand
CGGAATGGAACGATAAGGTTGGGGCTTGGGTCTGCTATTGTATCTCCCCTGCTTCCTCTTATTTCCATCAGGAGAACTTACCTATGTTTAAGGAAGGACTTGATAATTTTGCAGAAAAATATATATCTTTAGGCAAAAAGAAATTTTAACGAAACAATACACAGCCTGTATAATATTATAGTAAGCTGTGGAGGTGAAGAGGGGTGAAAACTCTTGCTCAGAGTATAGCGGATGATATGGACCAGGAGATATTAAAACAGGCTATAGAAGAAATTCAAAAGAAAGATAATATCGTGGAATTTTTGTTTAAGCAAGCATCGAAAGATGTTATCTGGAAGGAGGATTTAAAATGAATATGAATTTTGAAGAAGATGTAAGGATTGATGAAAATGCACTTGATGTGGAATGGTTGGAACAACCTAGTTTGGTAATTAAATACGCCAGATTTTCAGCTGATGCCAGAAAGATAGCAGACCTGGCAAAAGAACGCCTTGACATACGGACAGCTGAACTTGACAGAGATATAAGAGCCTTTCCAGAGAATTATGGTTTGCAGAAGATAACAGAAAGTGTTGTAGCTAACACAATCATTCTACAGCCAGCTTGGAAAGATGCAAACGAAGCTTATATTGATGCCAGATTTGAACAGACGATGTCACAGGAGATTTTCAGGGCAATAACAGATCGCAAAGATTCTCTTGAAAACCTTGTAAGGCTACACGGAGCACAGTATTTTGCTGGTCCATCTGTGCCAAGAGACCTTACAGCAGAGCGTCAGGGGAGATATAACAATAAGCAGGCAAATGGAGCAGTAGGGGCAGCACTCAATAAAAGAAAGAAGGGATAGTATGTTTGAAATCTTAGGAGGTGTGGCAATCATACTTGTTGGGTTGTTGATTCTGGCAATTGCCTATCCTTGGTACAAATTCCTTCTTAGCAAAGGACAAATGCTAGGTTGGCTGGAGGGAGCAAAAACCCACAAAGAGAGAGTAGCTGCACCAAACAAAAACAAGGAGGTCACAAAAGATGGTAAGTAAAAATGCATTTGCAGGGAAAGTAGCAAACAACAGCCAGAAGCAGATATCAGGGAAGAAGTCACAGTCATATATCAACTTGCCTGCTGGTATCGAAATGTTCAAGGAATTTGTAAGCGATAAGTCTTTGCTTATGGATATTCTTCCGTATATTGTAACTGATCCTACACACCCTGACAGAGATGATAAGCTTAAGATTGCTGTTGTTGGCAGTCAGTGGTACAAAAGACCTTATAGGGTTCACAGGAATATCGGAGCCAATAGGGAATCTATTGTTTGCCCAACAACTTTCGGAAAGCCTTGCCCTATCTGTGAATACAGAAGGGAGCTTGTGTCTAAAGATGGCTATGATGAAGAAGAAGCCAAGAACATCAAGTGGTCCAACAGGAATCTCTACTGTATAATTCCAATAGGGGTTAAGGATTTTGAAGAAAAGCCTTATATTTGGGATGTAAGCCAGTTTGTTTTTCAGGATAAAATCAACGAAGAAATCAAGGCAGACTTTGAAAATGCAGGATTTCCTGATTTGGTTGATGGCAAGACCCTGGCAATAAGGTTCTCTGAAAAGGCTATTGGAGCGAAAAGCAAATTTGCTGATGTAACCAGAATAGACTTCAAGAAGCGTTCAGAAGGTTATGATGAGGATGCCATCGATGAGCTTCCCAAGCTTGATGAGCTTCTTGTTCTTCTTTCTTATTCTCAGATTGAAGCTAAGTTCTTTGGCAGTCCTGAAGATGTAGAAGTAGAAGAAGCAGAAGGGACAGAGGAAAAAGAGGAGAAAACAGCTCCTGTGGCACCAGCTAAAGGTCTGAGAAAAGCTGCCTCTGCTCCTGCTGTTGAAGAAGCTCCCGCAAGTGGACTCCGCAAGAAGAAGCTTGGAGGAAAACCTGCCTCAGAGCCTGTTGCTCAACGCCTTGAAATTTGTCCTTTTGGGCATGAGTTCGGTGCTGACTGTGAAGAACAGCCTGAATGTGGGGACTGTGATGCTTGGAGTGAGTGTGCCAAGGCGCAAAAGGGATAATGGGGGATACTTCTTTAGTAAGGAAAGATGTGGTAGGGGCAAGGGCTTGTTTGTATCAAGCTCTTACCCTTTCTTTTAATTTGATGGGATGGTGTAAATAGAATGCAGAGAACTCCGATTAAGCCAAAAGCCCCTCCAGGGAAAGCTTCTAGCCAAATCAAAGCTCACTCTGAAAAGGCACCAGAATCGCAAAAAAAATGGGATGGCAGTGATGTGTTCATCTCAACAGGCTCAACTTTAGTTGACTTAGCCATATCAGGAGGCAGAACAAAGTATGGCGGTATTCCTGGCGGGGTTCTGGTGGAGATATTTGGACCAACTGGTTCTGGAAAAACAGTGATGCTTTGTGAGATAGCAGGAGGAGTTCAGCGTCAAGGGGGCAAAATACAGTTCAAAGACCCAGAGGCAAGGCTCAATAAACAGTTTGCCCAGATATTTGACCTAGATGTAGATGAAGTTGATTATAGCCGACCTGCTACAGTTCCAGAGGTTTTCAAGCCTATAAGAAGCTGGAACCCAGAGCCAGCAGGAAAAATACACGGTATATTCACAGATAGCCTTGCTGCTCTTTCTACAGAAATGGAGCAAGATGATAAAGACAAAACAGGAATGAGAAGAGCAAAGGAATTTTCAGAAGAATGTAGAAAAACTTGCGCAACCATAACAGACAAAAACTTCCTTATGGTCTGTTCTAACCAGGAAAGACAAAATGTCAATGCTGGACCATATGCACCAAAAACTTCTGCCACTGGTGGGACAGCTATCGGTTATTATTCTTCCTTGAGGCTGAAGTTTGGCAATGCTCAAAAGATAAAGGAAAAAAGGACTGTAAATGGCAAAGAGATAATAAAGGTGGTAGGGGTGGAAACAGAGGTTGAAGTTTTTAAATCTTCTGTTTGGGAACCATATCACAAGGCAACAATCTGTATTTTGTTTGCTTATGGAATTGATGATATAAGAACCAACCTACAATATGTTAAGGACTTAACCAAAGGTTCTGGCTATTGTGTTGGAGAGAATAAGCTTTCTGCTTCCATGAACGAGGCTATATCTATGGTAGAGGAGCAAGGGCTTGAAGAAGAATTAAGGGAGCAGGTGATAAGCATATGGAACGAAGTGGAAGCTCTGTTCAAGATGGATCGAAAGAAAAAGTCAAGAAACCAAGAATGAAAACCTCCTCCTGTAAACAAAAAGGAAGGGTTTTACAGCAATGGACTTGTGCCGAAATATCCAAGATAACAGGATATTCCTGGGGTCACGATGAGCCAATAGAATCTAGGGGAATGGGGCAGAATGGCGTTGATGTCAGAATGGAATCAGCTGTCCAAAAGTTATTTCCTTTCTCTGTAGAGTGCAAAAATTGCGAATCTTGGAGTGTCCACTCTTGGATAGAGCAATCCAAGGCTAACCAAAAAGAGGGCACAGATTGGCTTATTGTGGCCAAGAGGAATAGGGGCAAGCCTGTTGTTGTTATTGATGCGGAAGTGTTTTTTGCTCTAATGGAGAAGGTGATAGGCAAATGATAGAATCTCTTAGGCTAAAGAATTATCAGTCCCATAAGGATTCAGAGCTTATCTTTTCTCCAGGGGTCAATGTTATAATTGGTCAGAGCGATTGTGGCAAGACTGCCTTTTTCAGAGCAATAAGGTGGCTAATCTGGAATAGACCTTTGGGAAGCTCTTTTAGGTCACATTGGGGTGGTAGGACTTCCGTTGCTGTCTCCATAGATGGCACAGAGATAGAGCGTTGGAAAGATACAGACCAAGGGTATATAATAGGGGGCAAGGTTCTGAAGGCTATAAGGTCTGATGTTCCAGATGAAGTGAAAGACCTGTTCAATATTGATGAAGTCAATCTACAAAGTCAATTTGATAGACCTTTCTTGTTAGATGGCTCTGCTGGGGAAGTTGCCCAACATTTTAACAGAGTTGCTCACCTGGACAGTATTGATTCAACAAACGGTAACTTGCTTAGTCTAAAGACTTACCAGAATCAGACCTTAAGGTCTTTGGAGGAAAGTTTGGAAGAAAACAAAAAGAACTTAGCCAAGTTTAAGGATTTGAATTCTCTTGAAGCCCTTATTCTTGAAGCAGAAAAGTTCCAAAAAGAGGTAAAAGATAAATTTCTCCAAGTTCAAGACCTGGAAGGGAAAATAGGCAAAATTGAAGTTGGAGAAAGATTGCTTGCAGAATATGAAAAAAAGATAAGTTTAAATGGCAGAATTGAGGGTTGTTTGGAGGAAATATTCAAAAGAGATATTTTGGTGTCCCAAAAATCTGACTTGGATATTCTGATCCAAAGATACAAGGATAACGAGAAAAATATCACCTTCGTAGATGCCCTTATTCCGCTTGAAGTTAGCATAGAAGGATTAACTACCTTAAGAACTGAAGTTACACACCTTGCTGGCCAGCGTAGTGCTATTTTAAGCCTTTTAGACCAGTTAGAGGATAACAAAAAGGGTTTAGATTCTGTAAACAAGATAATAGCATTCCAAGAAGATGAATTTAAGGCTAATTTCCCAGATATTTGTCCGTTGTGCGGGAAGGAGATGGATAAAGATGATTAGAACCTCTAAACCAAAAACACCTGATGCCATCTTTACAGGAGATTGGCATCTTACAGAATCCACTCCAATTTGCAGAACGGATAATTTTTGGGAAGCTCAGTGGAAAAAAGTTGATTTTATAATTGACTTGGCTAAAGATTGGGAGTGCCACATATTTAATTCAGGGGATTTATATGATAGGTGGAAGGT
>JALOBO010000129.1 GCA_023228225.1 Clostridia bacterium | reverse complement strand
ACATATGTAGTTACATAACCAAGTCCAAAATCGCCACCAACTGGCATACTTCGTATTGCAACAACTTTCAATGCAGTAGTTATAGCGTCTGGAACTGAAGTTGCAACTGCCAAACTATTAGAATCATCAAGTGGTATTAAATATTTTCCGATTGCGATATCTCCTATCGTATCAGAATCTATACTATCTCCACTAATACTAAATCTCAAATGTCTATCTATAAATGCAACAGTAGCAATTTCTCCCTCTGCATAACTATATTGTGTAAAGTCAGGTTGTCCTTCTGGTCTACGACCATCAGACATCGTTTCAAATCCGCCATTCAATACTATTGCAAGATTTTTACTAGCAAAATTACTAGTAACTGGTTTTGTTGCAAGATAAACTTCAAAATTGTTTGTGATAGTAGAATCTAACTCTTCACAATAAACAACTTGACCAGCATACAATCCACCAGAAGGAACCTTAATTTTAGCAATATGGGCACTTTCTAATTTAGGTGTATTCACTATTCCAACATAATTCATTTTTTATTCTCCTTTCTTTTAATAAAAACCATAAAATAATATTATGGAATTTATTCCTTATTATTTTTGAAAAAACCAACTGCTTTTCCATTATAAGTGATTTTTGATTTTATTTTGAATAAAATTACAACAAACATTAAATATATATTATATATAATAAATACAAAATGTATTTTTATGCAAGATTTTGCATATTTATTTATTTTTCTATTTTTCTAGTATTCCAGTAATTTAGTTTTTGTTCTTTCAGCACAATCTTTGCACATTCTTTGCAATACTTTTGCTTATTAGATTGTTTTATAATTTCGCAACCACACCTTTCACAATGTGGATATGCCAATTTAATCCAATGTTTTATCATATTTTCATCAATTTCGAAGTTTAATGCAATATCACCTTCAGTTATAATTGATGGAATAATATATTTGAGTAGCGGTTTAAGTTGCACATTTGTAAATCCGCAAGAATTTAATTTATAAAGCATAAGGTTTTGTTCTTTCCCCGTTGATTTTATTCCCGCAAAATTAAAAATATCTTTAAGTTTTATAGTGCTTTCTGAGTTTAAGTAGATAAAATTGGCATTTCTCCATTTCGCCAAACAAATTATTATGAATGCAATTTTTTGCAAATTTTTATCTTTCAACTCTAAAATTCGGTCAACTTCGCTTTGAAAAACTACAATATTTGTAGCAAATTGGAATTGTGGTGGTGATTTTTCTACATTATCCAAAGTTTTTAATACATTTAGAAATAAACTTTCACTTTTGGCAGAATTAAATTGTGAGTTCCACTTATAGCAAAAGTCTGCCATATTGTCTTTCAAATCTTTTTTGGGTGTTCCATTGCCTATCCATTGTTGGCAAAGAATAATTAAATCTCGTTTGTTCGGATATTTTTCAAATCCATTTGCCATTAAATTATCATATTGTGTTTTGTTGTTAAATATAAGCACTTCAACCTCCATTGTTTCACGTGGAACATTTTATTTATGTTTTTTTAATTACTACATTGTTATCAATGCCATTGCTTTTATCAGCACAAGATTTAATTACTTCCATTATTCGTTCTTCGGCAGTCTTGCTTTTATTATTTTCCAATATGCCTATTGCAATTTGGTCGCCACAACCAATTACCAAATAATCATCTATTGGTGTTACTTCTAAAAAATTACTAATTAAATATGCTTTGTTTTTATATGCAAATATTAAAGCACTTTCTATAAATTCATCAAGGTTACCAACACTATCTTTTTTTACACGCCTAAAAGAATTAAGAATATTGTATATTTTTTCGGTTAATTGTGTTACTACATACTTATAATTTATTTCATTTCTAAATTGTTTAAGTTCATCAATAAGGTGCTCTTCGCATTGAATTATCTGGCAATCACGCAACTGCCCAACTGCACCAATTAAACCATTTTTGCAATTTTCTATTTCCCAAATCTTACAACAATCATTATTGTCTAATTTCCCTTTAAGATAACCATAACTAACTTGACTGTCACAACCCATTACAATTCTATTCTTTTCTTTTATTGCTATTACTATACTCATATTAAATCTCCTCCAAATCTTCGAATTCACTAAACATCTCGTCCATATCATCAAATAATTGCTCTGTTTTTATATTATCAATATTTTGTTTGCTTAAATCAATTTCGCTCATTTCATATTTAGCACCTAAATAATCTATATACCCACTTTCGCTTGTGTGCGGAATTTTCACATTTCCATTTTTTAGTTTTAAGTTCTCTACTATACCAGCACCAAATATGTCCCAACAAAAATCTTTTGGCTTTTTAGGGTGAATATGATAGCAAATATAAACTGCCAAATTCGCTAGTTGCTTGATATCGCTTGATATTTTTTCCAGACAATCATTTCGCAAGTATTTATAATATTGTTCATATGCAACAAAATTACTCGCCTTTAATTGCTTTGTTTGCTTAAACTCTTCATATTCTTTTTTCTTTGCAATTAAAAGTTCAAGTTTTGTATTATCAAGTTCTATATCATAATTATACAAACTATCAAATATTTTTTTATTATCACAATTTTTATTTGTTTGTTTTATATTTTTTAATTGTGATTGCATATGCCTAGAAAGTCTATTCATTACCCCTCCCGTTTTAAGCAATGGATTTTTTTTGTCATAATAGTCAATAAGTTCTTTCCCTTTTTCAGATTGCCGTTCGCTTTCATCAAGTTCATCATATCGTTTACCAAAAACTGTAAAAGTATAGCGGTCAAAGTCATTGATAAAATCTTTGTATTCTTTTTCATAGTTGTTATATAAAAATCGCATAAACTCAGGTCTCTTCTTTATCACTAACTTATTTTCAAACTCTTTTTTGGAAATTTCTTCCAATGTATCTGTTTCTAAAATCTTTTGAAAATTCTTCCAAACTGTTGGGAATTTTTTTACCTTCGAACCATTTTTCGCTCTATCTATCTCATTTCCTTGAAAGTATCTAAATAGTTTCAATCTTTTATCTGTTTCATTATATTCTGGCGTGTT
Source organism: Clostridia bacterium (assembly GCA_023228225.1). Lineage (GTDB taxonomy): Bacteria > Bacillota > Clostridia > Christensenellales > UBA1242 > JALOBO01. Next base: position 1,780 of record JALOBO010000129.1, on the reverse strand, counting down.
TTTTGCAAATTGTGATTGGATTTCAAATGTTGTAGTAGAATCATTTGTAATTGAACCTATTTTTGTATCAAAACCCCAAAATGCGACTTCCCATAATTCATTATATGAGATTAATTTCTTTTCTGCTTTATTATTTTTATATGTAATTGGTATTGCATTTGTTTCAGCCATCTATTTAATAACCCCTTTCAAGAATATTTCATTGTTTGTAGTGCAAGTAGCATCCATATCAAAATCAGCATCTGCCTCTAACATACAATCACAACCCCACAAATTATAAACTATACCACTATTTAAATATTTATACCACTCTTTCATTTGTGGTGTTTGTTTTAGATTCAATATGTGTGCTTCACTTCTCCAAGTTAATGGAGACCTCATAGCAACAACCTTATCTATATTTTTTTTATTCCAATAATCCATATAATGTTCGTTTTCTTTTAATAGCCCAACAACTGGCAAACCATAAATATATTCCATAAACCCATATGGATCAGAAATTCGTGTTTGATAATTCCCATGAATAATAATTTTACCTAAATAACTTTGTTTTATTTTCTTTCTTAATGATTGTATTATTTTTGTAGAAAAATATGAATCGTTTACAAGTTCTTTATCTAAAAGCAATGCCTTTAACGAATTATCTTGTATGTTTTTCCATATTGCGTGTTCATCTTTGTTTTTTGTCAATTTGCCCAACAAATATAAAAGTTTGTATTCATAATTTAAGTGCTTTGAAACTCCGCACATCCAATCTATTGTTTCTTTGCATAGTTTATCTATATCTTTATCAGAAATATCTAAAACTTGCAAGTATTGATAATTCGCCATCACGAAGTCATCATCTTGCTTTGGAGATGTTTTTGTAACTCCCCAAGAAATGCAATATTTTTGTTGTTTGCTTTCATAATCTTGCCAACTATCGTATGCATTCCAGAGTTTGAACTGACTTTGTGTTATAATCATATCAATATCATCAGTATTTACATTATTACCCCATAAATCTTTAATAATATTTTTATTAGCAATATCTTTTGAGTATTTATGAAAATCCATTATACAAACCATACCTTTTATAAAGGCACTTCTAATGCACCAACAAGATGGCAAAAAATCCAAATCTAATTCAGATGCCCATTTATTCGCAAAATCAGGACTTATAATCCCCATACCATCCCATAAATTAAAACTTAATTCTTTATCTACTCTATCAATATTGTAATTATTATCATTTATATGTTCAACCCAATCTACATTTTTGTTCATTTTTATTTCATAATCTGGCACTACGCAAACTCTTGGTGTAGATACAACCATACTTGCACTAGAACTTAATGCGAAATATGCATTATATTTAGGCAAAATAATAGGTATATTTTTAGCGCCACAACTTAAAACTTCATTCAATCTATCATAAATATTTACACCGCAATAAAAAGCCTTGTTTGTCCTTTGGTGAGAAGCACCGCACAAAAGCCATTTATATTTTATGTTGTTTATTACAAAACCACTTGTGTTTAATCTTGAATAATCTTTCTTTTTCATACCATTTGGAAATGTAATACAAATATATTCAGGAATATATAATAAATCCCTGATTTTGTTGTTTATATTCGCAATTCGATTTTTATTTGCTTGTGAATTTTTTTGTTTAGTTATTTTTTTTCTTTCTGCGAATAAATTTTGGATATCCCATTCACCCATCAAGTTGAATTTATGATTTGTTATTATTCTAATCGCTCTAAGGCATTCATTATCTGCCAATGCAATCAACTCTTCA
>JALOBO010000128.1 GCA_023228225.1 Clostridia bacterium | reverse complement strand
CAAGCAAGTGCCGTCCTAAGCAGAAGACGCATCAGTGCGAACTTTACTGCATATTATAGTAGGATACAGAAGCTTATATAGGTTTCGGTTAGACAAAAGCATCACAAAAACTAAAATAAACCGTTAGCACACGGCAATCATGAAAATAAGGTCAATTTAACGTTTCCGCGAACCTAATTCACATATTCTATCCAAACTAAACCAATAACAAAGCGCATATTATAAAAGAAGCCCATATATAACTAATCTGCACAATCCTGTAAAATGCGCACTTAAGGTTCGCGCACTAAAAATCAAACAGCATCTAAATTTAATTTTCGTTTGCTTATCATAGGTGTATAATCAGTATCCGTAACATCGAAATTAAATTTTCGTAATTCAGGATATAACGACATCAATTTTTTCCATCGAGTAATGTGATTTTTCGCATAGGTCCAACCTTCTTCACTCTGAAAAATAAAACTCGGTAATTCACGTGGAGGAATCACAATAGATGAGATGGGTTTTTTATAAAATCCATGCGGTTGTCGAGAATAATACCAACCTAATTTTTTACATACTTGAGTAATAACAGCATGATTTACATTCGTTATATAATCATGCAAACTAAGATTATATCGGATAACGTTAAACCGCCATTCCTCTTTTATACGTTTATTAATTGTATCATATACATCACAAACATAATTATTTTCATAGTCAGTTCCTATTTTCAACGTATAAATATAGTTTCCATCAATAGCAATATTTAAATTCCATTTATAATGCATGCCAATAAGTAGTTCCCTCAATTCAAATGGTTGCGGAACCAATACATTTCCAATAAAACAATCCACATGGTTTACAATAGATACTAATTCACTTGTATTATTTGGAAAAACAATATCGGAATTACATTTATAGGTATTTACAATAGACCCATCCAGCGAAGCCAGCACACCCCATTCATCTGATTTATTACCTATAACTTTTAATATATTTATATATTTTAATATATCTATCATTATATATTAATGCGCGTCATAAATATATAATAGTTTGTATCATTGATATAGATTCAATTAATCAAAACTAAAATTCAACTATCACCAACGTTGCAAATTTCTAAACACAGTTCTTAATTCGTCAGTTGTAGAAGTTTTAATTGGATTTTCAACATGTTTGCCTTGTTTTGTGTTCATAAACCAGACATCTTCTAAATGTCTGTGTAGTTCAGGCAATGATTTACTATTCATATACAAAATTATTAGTTTTCCATAAATATAAAACTACGCATCAATCAAAATACATATAACAATTACTACTAAATTAGTAGATACTTTAATATACTATTTTAACCTAATATATAATCAAATGGTTGCTCAATTAAATAAAAAAGAAATATTCAAATTACTTATGAAAATTAGTGAAACCACAAACCCGTTCGGTGTAATGGATATCGCCATGGAATTAGGATATCCGCGAAATAAATCCGGATTAGATACGATGGATTATGATACAGGGATAACATCACAGAAAATAGGCAAACTAATAGCTAAATCAAATGAATTTGAAAAGTTCGATAGAAAATCAAGTTCCCATGTAAGATGGATGAAAAAAGGCTCAAAGGAGGAATTTGAAATATGATTTGGTCAGACGAAGATTTTCATAGATTTAAAGAACTACTTGTAACCCCATTTTCAAAAGAAAACGTACAGCCAAATAGTTACGAACTAACGTTAGACGACACAATTCAAATAGCCACGGAAACGGGTTGGATTGAACAAAAATTACCCTATGTATTACCCAAAGGTATATTCACCTTAGCGTCATCAAAAGAGGTCGTCAGAATCCCGCATCGTGCTGTTGGCAAGGTTGTAGGCAAGTCATCCATCGCCAGACTAGGTTTGCCGATTGAATTTGCGGGAATGATTGATACAGGATTCATAGGTCAAATAACATTAGAATTATATAACATGGCTCATCCAATAAACTTAACAGAAGGAATGAAAATTGCACAACTAATGATTGAAGATGCGTATCCATGTAAGAAAAAATATGGAGAATGCAATAATCATTATCAAAACCAAAAGGGAGCTACAAAAAGTTGGATGAATAAACTTTAACTGTTTTTCTTTTTTTTTATTTATATTTAATCAAATGAAATTCGCTAACATCGCCTCCTGCACCCAAACACCAATTAAATATTCAAAATCTCCATTCTTCACCATTAAACTATGCAAAATAGCCAATTCTATTTTATACATACTTTCGACGGTAATAGAATTCAAATCTAAAACTTCCCACCACCAATATTCGTTCATAAAATCAACTAAATCAATCGATTTCGGTAAAGTTAAAATCAAAGGAGTTGACGGAATATCTCTAACGTAATGATCCAATAAAGGAACCCAACAATTCAGTATAAAAAGTTTGTCATTCATGAAATATTCTATACAATCATGTAGCATAACGTTCCACGCATCGTGAGTCTTGCATTTAATGGATTTAAAGTTGTTAGGAATATTATTTTTTATATATTCACAACATAAATCATCAACTTTAAATGATGAAACATAGCATGTTGCATTAATAGGTAAAGAGTTAATCAAATGCACAAATACATTTGTTGTTGTATCTACAGTTGAATCAAACATATAGTATACAATTAAATTCAATATTATATAAATCTTATGATTTGAACCTAAAAACAAAAAATATTATGAACATTTTGTGAATCCACACGATTCACAAACGTTGCATCCACCATGTCCAAGTGTCAAATGACCACATTCAGGACATTTAACATATACTTTACCGTCTTTAATCGTTTCGACGAATCCGGATTCAGAAGTCGTCGACGATGCCATGACAACATCTTTCCTAGACCCGGTTCTATAGACAGTCACACCTTTACATCCCATATCGTGCGCATCAATTAAAATTTTTTCGACTTGCGATTTAGTCGTATGATGTGGTAAATTAATGGTTTTCGAAATTGAAGCATCTACAATCTTTTGCGCGCATGCCAATGTTTTCAAATGCCATTCAGGACTAATATCGAGCGCACATTTATATACAGCTTTTACTTTATCAGGAATCATCGATATATTTTGTAAGGTACCATCATGAAATACAAGATTGATGATTTCATCATATAACTCAGAATCGCCGTTACACATCGTCTTTAAATCCGCATCAAATAATGGATGAACCATAAGGAAAGATTTTCCAACCGTATTATTACGCTGATATACCCAGTTAAAAACCGGTTCAATACCAGATGAACAGTTGGCAAGAAGCGAAATGGATCCCGTTGGGGCAACACAAGTCAAAGCTCCGTTTCGCATGGGGATATCCCATTCTGAATCGTCGAATGCCGGAAATACACCATATTTTAACGCAAGCTTATGGGATTCATCTTTTGCGGAATCAAACAAAACGCGTAACACTTTTGTAAGTAAGTTAAGAGCTTCATTTGAATCATAAGCAATGTGTAATTTCAATAACATATCGTGATAACCCATGATACCTAACCCAATTTTACGTGTTTTATCGTTCATTTCCTTTAATTCAGGAATAGGAAATGCATTTTTATCCAGAACATTGTTTAAAAACCTCGTGCAAAGGCGAGTATCATTAGATAATCGGGCAAAGTCAATTTCATTACCTTTCACATAATGCGAAAGATTAATCGAACCTAAGTTACAGCTTTCAAAAGGTAATAATAACTGTTCCCCACAATTGGACGTAGGAACACCATTTGCAATAAATCTATGATGAATTGGCTCAGTTAAACAATACACATCTTCTTTATTTGAAAGTATGATAGAGATAACGCTTAATTCAATATTATCTATATCAGAAATAGGATAACCGCATTTTTCAAGTTTATCTCCTATGTTAAGTTCAAGGGTAGTCTTTTTACCTTTTATAGTAAACCAGTTGTGGTCGGACGTGCATCTAACAACAGAACCATTTGAAAAGGTTACATTGTAAATCTGCTGATTGTGTGCGACAAAGAAAGGTACAACATCGCTCCACGATTCACCATTCCATACGTTAACGTGTTTATCGATACTATCTCCGATTTTTACGTATCCAATATCAGTCAGAATTTCGGTTTCATAGGTAACACAAGGATTTGTGCTTACGATTTTACCAAGTTTTTTTAACTTATTTGCGGTATTAATATTATCATCGAATAGCACAGCTGGTTCGCCTAGGCTCCATGACCCGTTAACAATTCCTTTCCAGATTTCACCCACGGTAATAGGCTGATTAGTTCCATCATCCCGAATAGTATGCGTTACAACAGCAGTCCAATTCTTAGCTTTTACTTTATTCATAAAATCGGGTGTCATCATCACAGACAAATTAAAATTCTTAATTTGACCTTCTACTGATTTACATTTAATGAAATCCAAAATATCGCCATGGTCACATGGTAATACACCCATTGCGGCACCTCTACGTTTCCCACCAGCTTTGATGGCTTCAATTGCCGAATCGTAAACGCGCATGAAACTAACTGCACCCGATGCAACCCCATGACTCTCGCCAACAGGTGAATTTTTCGAACGAATCTCACCATATGACATACCTACACCTCCACCTGATTTGAAGATAAGCGCGCATTGTCTTAATGTATCAAAAATATCAGTAAGCGAATCACGTATCGGCAACACAAAGCATGCTGATAACTGCCCATTTGGAATACCTGCATTAAACAACGTAGGTGAATTAGGAATGAAATCACAATTGTTCATTAACGTATAAAACGAATTTCGTTCAAGTTCATCGTTTCCAATGAAATCAGACACACGTCGACATACATCCGACCAAGTTTTTTCCGTTCCATGATAATAACGTG
>JALOBO010000127.1 GCA_023228225.1 Clostridia bacterium | reverse complement strand
GTCAAGCAAGTAATAATACTGATGTAGTAATCGTTCACGACTACACGGCCAATGATGAAGATATAGTTAATGGTAAAAGTAATGTTATTGACGCTGAAACAAGTGAGGTGAATAGATAATGGCGCTTGTATTTAATGTTAAAGAGTTAATGGGGGCTGGTTATGAAAAAGCCTATTGGCTAAATTGCCCTGTAAGATACCGCGTTTTTTTTGGCGCAAGAAATACCAAAAAAAGTTGGAATATTATTGGGGTTGAAATTATTGATAAAATAATGACAAGTTCAGTGCGCAATGTCATTTGTTTTAGAAGAAATTATGTGGATATTAAAGATAGTTGTTTCAGTTCTATTACAAGTAAATTATTTAAGACTGGACTATTCATTAAGTTTAAAATTAAAACAAGTCCTTTTGAAATAACTTACCGAAAAACCGGGCAAAAGGTTTTGTTTAAGGGATGTGACCGTGGGACAAGCATTAATTCAAATGAAGTCATTGTGGGCGAATTGACTGATTTTTATTTTGAAGAGGCTTATGAACTTGAAAATTACGAAACTTTTAGGCAAATTGATGGCTCATTAAGAGGAGCAATTAATGATGGAACGGGCATACCTAAACAAGTCACTTTACTTTTGAACCCTTGGCACAAAGAAGGTTGCTGGATCTATGATGTCTTTGTTCGTGGCAGACTTGAGTATGATAGTGTTGCATTACAAATTATTGAGAGTTTAGGCAAGCGAGAGTGGTATGATCCTAATTTAATTATCGAAAAAGGCAAAGGCTTATACTTAATGCAAACTGGCTACTTAATTAATGAGTTTCGTGATAAAGAAGTTTATGATAAAACAGCAATCGAGCAAAAGAAAAGATCGCTTGATATCTACCTAGTCGAATATGCTGGCTTTTGGGGAGCAACTGGAGAAGTTGTTTATCCTGAGTTTAGCGATAAACTTATTATTTCTCGAGCAAAAGCAAACTCATTAATTTATAAAGCATTTTATTTGGGACTTGATACTGGGTTTAGCAATGGTGAGGGGCACCCTTTTAAAGGCGGAACTCCTAGTGCGGTTCATACAGCCTATGTTATGACATTATGTGGGATAACTTCTGATACAAATCAATTCTCACCAAATAATAAAGATATTGGAGGAGACACAATTGTAGCGATTAACGAATATTATTGGTCAAACGAATTGCAAACTGAAAAGAAAACTCAACCACAACTTTTTGAAGAGACCATCAATAAATTGTGTGAGTGGCTTGATTTATATCAATTTAATAAGTCATTAATGAAAGGTACAATTTATGTGTTTGTTGATTGTGCAGACGCTGGATCATTAACTTCTCTTCAAGAATATGCTCGAAGAAGAGGTTTAGTTTTTGTAAAATTTATGCCAAGCACTAAATTTAAAATTCATACTCGTATAATGTTCTCACGACTACTTATGAGTTGGGGGGAAATGTTATTCAGTGAAGCATGCACTAACTTAATTCGAGAGTTTAAGCAATGTCGCAAAGGTGAAAAGGGCGAAGAGCGAGCAGATATTAACGACCATGCAATTAATAGTTATGAGTATTCGACAGCACCAATGTATGTTATTACCAAGAAATGGGTAAATTTTAAACAAAAATAGGTTATTTTGGTTTAAAAATCTTTATAAATGTAATATTATAAAATATGAGGAACAATAAATATGGGGAAAACCAGTGAAAAATTAAGTGATTTTATTAAAAATCAAACTATTCGCTTTAAACGAAAAGAAACTTTGTCGCAAAGTCCGCTTGACATGAGCAAAAAACACTTTGTAATAAATGACATTGTGTCGATGAATAGGTATATCATCGAGCAATTTGATGTGTGGTACAGTGGCAATAGCGATGAAAAACTAGATTTTTATAGTGCAAGTCGCATTAAAACCTATCTTACTAACCCTATTTATTTTAGAAATTGTAGCAACTATTTTTGGGCCAAGAGTGCTGGTGAAAAATCAATTAAGCGAACTAGTGCTGATTTGTGTCACGACATCACGGAAACACTTAATTTTATTATTGGCGAGCCTAAAATTAGCGCTGAAAGTCCTGAAAATAACAAAAAAATCCAAGATGCCTTAGATTTTAATAATTTGCATGAAATAGTAAGGCAAGTCCAATTACCTTATACCGAAGTAGAGGGTTGGGGAACTTTTCGTTTTGATATTGACTTAAACCAATCTACTAAATACCCAATTATTAAGTACTATGATGCTTTAAATACTTATTTCGTTAAAGAAGGGCAAAGAGTTATCGCAGTTGTCACTACTGATTTTGTGGTAAAAGATAATGTAACTTATTGTATTTTTGATACACGATATACTCGCTATGATAGTGAATTAGATATGATTTTGTCATGTATTGATAAAAATGCTTTTGAAATTGACGAAAGCAATAATTTATCACCCGTTGATATTAAGTCGCTTGTTTTCTTAACTGATACCACTCCTCATACTGAATATCCTTATCCAAAGATTTTGGCTGAACCTTGTGTATTTTTTGATTATAAAAATGGCGAAGAAATTGGAATTTATGGAAAATCAATATGGCATGGCAAAATCGATCAACTAGATGACTTCGACCAATTAGAAAGTATCTTGTCAACAACCGTGAGAAGAAGTACACCAAAAGTTGCTTACCCAGTTGATACTTTGGAAAATGACAAAGTGACTGGTGAGGCAAAAACTCCTGATGACTTTGATACAAAATATATTGCCGTGCCTAACTCCATTACAGGAGATGGGATGAATATTAATAATGTTGTTCCTACGGTTATCCAGCCTACCCTTAATTTAGCAATGTACACCGAAGCCGAGCAAAGCAAAATCTTACTTATTATTGAGGGGCTATTATCACCAGCCGATTTTGGCATTGATATAGCCAAAAAAGATAATGCCGAAGCAATGAGAGAAAAAGAGCGCCAAACCCTTTTTATTAGAAATACTCTTTGCAAAAAAGAAAGCAAGATCTTGACTAATGTGAGCCAAAAAACTTTGGACATTACTAATTTTATGGAAACTGGTTGGTTTAGTGAGGAAGAGGCTAACATTAAGTGTGATTTTGATAAGTTTGCTAACCCAAGCAAAGAAGAACGAATTAATACTTATTTGCCAATGTTTACAAGTAATGCAATTAGTGCCGAACGCTTTGTTGAAGAAATCTACGAGGATGAACTTACTGAAGAGGAAAAAGCCGAAGAAGTTGCTCGCCTTAAAGAACTTAAAACACAAGATACTTTGACAAGTAATAGTTTTGATTTAAACAACGGAGAAAATAGCGACTTGCAAGATAATTAATTATGTTAGGAAAGAAAATTAATGAAGTAAATAACCAAAAAGAAAAGGAAAATGATGCTCTCAATAAGTTGAAAGCAGATTATTTGACCACGATTTATTCTATGGCAAGTCGTGGCAAAAATTATTTAGAAATTCATAATGAAATTTTTCACCAAACTATTAACTTTAAAAAAGCCCAAGGATTTGTTAGCGATACACTATATAAAAATGCAACAAAACTTACTCACAAAGCCATAAGCAAAAAAAATGTTATATTTAATGGTGGAGCAGTTGATACTGCTTTTCTTGCTAGTGAAATCTACAAAGTTCTTGGGGGTGACAAAATTCTCGATACACTTTCACAAAATGTATATGCCGAGTTGGATCAGCGAGAAAGCAAAGCAAAAAATAATTTACTAGAAGATACTATTAAAGAAAATGAAGATTACAATAAATCACTTTCGATAAATGATGAAGCAAGTGCAAAAATATTTTACTTATGCTCAAAGCACGCAGATAGTGCACTAGACCATAAACCTTATCAAGGCAAAATGTACATCACAAATAAATGGCGTAATGTGATTAAAGATAAGCAACTTCGCGAGAAAATAAACCAATATATTTTAAAAAATGATGTAAAGTCTTTTGAGTGGGTTATTGGCGAGCCAGTATATATGATTACTCGACCAAATTGCCGACATTATTTTAACGAAATGTCGGTAGCAGAAGTTTTGAGTACAAGCAAGACCGAATTGCTAAACGAGTATAAAATGGTACACAAAGTTGGCACGAGAGATATAAGGCAAACCTTGAAAGATAGATATATTAATGACATAAAATCTATTGATACAATAATTGCTAAATATAGCGAGAGACTTGCTTTGTGTGAAAGACTTAATAAAGAGATACCAATACCCCTCTTGCGTGAGGCAATAGCCAAAAATAAACTGCTAATTGCTAAATGGCGAGCAAAACGCAGAAAACTAGTAAATACACCTAGTAAATGAAAAAGTCTGCCAAAACGCATAGAAACGCAAAATTAAAGCAAAATAAGTCTTGAATTTATTTAATTTTTGAATTATATTAAAAATATAGGTATCTATGACTAAATCTCATAGAGTGAATAACCTTACTCAAGGGTAAAAGGAGATTATATGGAAGAAGAAAAAACAAATAGTGGTTTGGAGGGTGCAAGTCCCGTTAAAGAAGATAGTCCAAGCGAAAAGTTAGAAGGTACTACTCCTACTAATGATAGCAAAAACACTATACCTACTGAAAACAAAGATTTATCACAAAATGAAAGTACAGCGTCGAGTGAAAATACCGAGAATAAAGTAGAAAACAATAAAGTAGAAAAAATTGTCTTCACAAAAGAGCAACAAGATGAAATTAATCGTATTACTAGCAAGAGAGTAAATGAAGTAAAAGAAAAAACTGCAAATGACTTACTTGCCAAATATGGTTTTAAGGAATTCAAGGAACTTGAAACAGCACTTGGAAAAAATCAAAGTTATGACACGCTTAAATCAACTTATGAAAGCGAACACACTGAACTTATTAATTTAAGAGAAGAAAACGCTTTAATTAAAAATA
>JALOBO010000126.1 GCA_023228225.1 Clostridia bacterium | reverse complement strand
ATCGGCGATCTTGCGCAGCACTACCTTGACGAGTACATGCGGGAACTTGAAAAGGACATAATGGTGAAATAAATGAACAAAATAGCGTTTATAGAAAGCATAAAATCTCCAGGCAACAAACTGAAACTAATCATATATGATACACCATTTAGTACCAAAGAATTAATGTTTGACATTGGAGATGTTGAAAGCGTTGAAGTGCTTATTAATACAGACAAAAGTATTGTTGAATTAATAGAACAAAGTGACAATCTTGAAGAAGCAATACAATATGCAAGCAATCCGGTTTTGCCAGAAGAAGAAAAGGCGCTTAATAATCTTCAAAGCAAATTAAAGCCTCGTGCATTAGAAAACCAAATCAAAAGAATAAAAGACTCAATATCATTTATGATTGCTTCTAAGGGCTCAAAATTAAGCGTAGATGATGTTTTATTGTTTCTGTGTGAAAACACTCTTGGCATTGCAAAAATCACCGTACAGCTTGAAATCAAAGATGAAATTAAAATTATAAACGAAATAGGAAATGCGATTAAAAAGTTAGAAGAAATAGATTTTTAAAAGTTAAAAAGGAGAAAAAATGGCACAAAACGAAATTGCAAGTTTTGAAATGAAAGTTAATTATGTAAAGCCAGAAGTTGGTTATAATCTAACTGAACTTGATTTAATTATTGATAAAATAAAAAAACAATATAAGGATTCAAAAAACCAAAATAACGGGGTGATAATTGTTGATGAAAACAGTTATACAAGCGCAAAAAAAGACCGTGCTAAATTAAACACCTCTAGCAAGGCTATTAATGATAAAAAAATAGAAATATCTAAAATAATAAGCGAGCCGATTAAAACGTTTGAAAGCGAAATAAAAAAAAGAATTGAGGAAATAAAGAGTTTAAGCGACAGTATTGATATAGAAATTAAAGCGTATGAAGACAAGCAAGAAAAACAAAAAGAAACAGAAATTAAAGCGTTGCCAGATTATGCGGATTTCACTGTTTTTAATGAAAAATGGTTGCAAAAAACATATGAATTTAAAACCATTGAAGAAGAGATTAAAGCACAAAAACTTGTGTTTCAATCAAATTGTCGTGCCGTTGAAATGACTTGCCAAGCGTATGGAATTAACAAAGAAAAGTATTATAATATGCTTATTGAGAAAAAAACGGTTGAAGAAGTTATGACAATGATTGAAAACGATGTAAAAGTTATACAAGCCAATAAGTCATTATCTAACACCGTTTGTGAGCCAAAAAAAACTATCTTTATTGATACAAGCGGTGATAAGTATACTAAAACGTTTACAGTTAAGGGAAGCAAATCACAATTAATATCGCTAAAAGAGTTTATGGAACAAATAGGTATTGAAATCGTAAAATAAGGGGTGTGGGTATGCTTAAAACTAACTATACCGATTACATGATAACAAACCACATACTAAAAAAAGCGGTTGTTTTAATTGATACACGAGAAAAAGAAAATGCGCATATTATTGAATGGCTTAATAAAAAAAGTATATTACATCAAGAAACAAAATTGTCTTTTGGAGATTACAGCCTTTTAATTCCGCGTTGTGAAGAATATGGCATAACAACCGACTTAATTATTGATTATGCCATTGAGCGTAAGGCTTCGTTAGAAGAAATAAGTGGCAATTTAACTAACGACCGCGACAGAATTAAATATGAGTTTTGGCGCGGAAATGGTAAAATGGACATTGTTATTGAAAATGGATCGTGGGATTTAATTGCGTCCGGAAAATACAACACGCAATACGATAAAAACTCATTTATTGCAACTTTAATAACTTACAAACATCGTTTTAATGTATCTCCGCATTTCGTTTCAAAAGAGTATAGTGCGGAATTAATTTACAAATTATTGTTATATAAATTACGAGAAGAACTAAAAGGAGATTAAAGTGGACAAATACAAAGCCAGTCTATTAGATGAAAAAAGCGAATTAAAATTAAAAATTGATATTTTACAAAAAGAAATTGATAAACATTATGCCGAAGACAAAAACGGAATTGATGATATGACGATGTTAAGATACGCTCAATTAAACAACATGATTAAATACCACGAATGTTTAAGAAAAAGAATAGATTTGCTTAATTCTGAAAAGGAGAAATAAAAATAATGAACGAAGAATTAGAACTATTAAATGATATTAGAAATTATCTTGCAAACAAATATGGAGTTAAGACTTATATTTCTGCAGAAGATAGGCTTGCGTATGCCGTTAAAATCGCTTATACAAGTTATTTTATGGAAAACAGACCGTTTATTACGGCGCAAGAAATAATCAAGCAAATATTAAATGATCACCCACAAAACGCGACATATTCTGGCGTTGAAAGGTCGGTTTATAGAACTCTTGAAAAGTATAGTATTGAAATGTTAATTGCAGATGGCGTTGACTTGCGCAGGGATTGTATGAAACTCGCAAGAGACTTTAAGAATCAAAAGAAGGCAATATAATGCCAGCCGTTGATGAGAAAGTTAAGCAACAAAGGCTTGTAATTGACCAAGCAAAAACCAAGAGCGCAAAATTTCTTGTGTTTGCGCCAAATTTGTTTATTAATATTTTAATGGTTATTGCTTTAATGTTTATTTCAATGATTGATAAAAACAACAAGTTTACATGGGAAAGCGTATGGTCGTGGGCATTTCTATTTACAACCATTATACTTGTAATAATCTATCAAATAACACATTGGTCTGCTTTTGATAGCCGATTAAAAAAATTAACATTAAACGAAGAAAACATAACTTGGTTTGAAGAACAAGAGAAAGAAATTATAAACATCATTAACACGGTTGAATGGCAAAATTATCGAACATATTTCGTAAAAGATAGAAATGACGAACAAAAAGTTTTGGCTTGGAAAATCAATATTCAAAATAAAATTACCGCATTAACAACAAAAACGAAGAAAAAAAATACCGACTTGGAAAACGAAGTCGTTAGCGACTACCAACGCGCCAATTTGACACCAGATAGCGTTTTGGCTATTGAGAAAGATATTCACAATCGTCAAGATGGAAATCGTTATATAAGGCGTAAAAGGGCATTAGAAGAAATGATTACGGACGCATGGATTGCTGAACACATCAGCAAGATAAGCATTGATTACAACGAAATTGACATTAATTTCATTGAAACTGGCGACATGATGAAAGGTCAATCGAAAGATAAAACAGTAAAAACAGGCAAATATGCTAAAGATAACGCTCCATCACGTTTTATAACAACTTTAATCACAGTTGTTGTTTCTGTTTTCACGGCAGATTTAATTATTAATTGGTCGTTGGGCGGATGGGTTGATTTCGTTTTACGCTTAATGTTTTTAACGGTTAATATCGTCATGGGATCAAATTATGGCAACGTTTTTTTCACAGACACCGATATTCACAATACAAAATCGCGCAAAAAGATTGCCGGAGAGTTTGTTGTGTGGTGTGCAAAAAAACAAGTCAAGCAAGGAATATAAAAAAGGCACTCATTGAGTGCTTTTTCTTTTTAAACCGTTGTATTATTTTCTGCAACTATTTTCAAATCAAAATGTAATTGAATAAGTTTTAAAACAAAAGCAATAATTGCACAAATTGATATAATTACCATAACATTAGCAAGTGTATTTATTTCCGCTTTAATAGCCCAAATAAGCCACGTAAATAATAGAGGGCTAATAACTGCGGGCAACAAATAAGGCATTGAAACAAGATATGGGTTGACAATAAGTCCAATTTCTTTTTTCATTTTAATTCGCTTTTTAATTAATTTAATTGCGCCAATCAAAACACCGATTGCAACAAACACGCCAATAATATTCATACTCATTGCACTTGTCGTTTCTTCAAGCGACATATAAGATAAAAACGTGGTTGCAAGTGGGATTATAATGGCAAAAACAACAACAAACACGCCGATAAGTTTCGACCATTTAGCATTAGTCATATTATCACTTCTTCATTAAATCCGATATTTTAGTTCCGAAAACAGTTTCAACTTGTTGGTTCGTTTCCGCTAATTCAATAACTTCATCAGCGGTTATTACTCCGTCTTCAATAATTTCTTCGACTTTAGCAACCGTTTCTTTTGCAAATTCATTATCAATTATTTTAAGCGCATTTAAGGCTGTTGTAAATCCTTGCTTCTGCTCTGCCGTTAAAACCTTGCTTGATAGGTTAACATCAGCGCTGACTTCAAGATATTCAATAACCGCTTTTGTTCCGTCTTTTAATGTTTTATTTTCAAGGCGCAAAGCTTTAATTTCGCTTGATAAATCAACAATTTTTTCGCCATATTCCCCGAGTGTTTTTAATATTGGTTTATTTGAGTTCTTCAAGATCGGAATGACATATTTAGCAAACACCCCTAATAAAGTCAAGGCACTACCGCTTAAAACCCAATTTTTTATGGCTTCCCAATTCCATGTCCCAATATTTTGCCAAAGTTCATTTAAGCCGTTTACAATATTTTCAATAAAGTCAGCAATACTTAAAAAATACATAGTCATACCCCCTTATATACCAACATAATCATTTGGCATATATTTTTCCATGTTTTGCGCTATTTCAAGCGCTTTAGTTGCTTTAGTGCTTGATTCGTTTGCTTTGATTTTATATTCATTGACAAGTTCTTCAAGTTTATAAAAGTGTTCAAACATTTCTTTAATTGTGATTTTTTCGCCATTGATGTCAACTTCGATTTTCATAAAATCAATATAGCCAGTGCATGTATCACCGCTTTCGTTTTTATAAATAATACATACCGATCCGTTTTTTGCATTATTTCTGTTCTTTAAAAACTTTGACATTTCTTCTGCTGTTTTTTGTGTTGAAGATACATTCATAAGTTTCGCCCTCTTTTCTTTTTTATTAATAATCGGCCGTTTTTACG
>JALOBO010000125.1 GCA_023228225.1 Clostridia bacterium | reverse complement strand
GAAACACACCTGAAGCCATATATCGGAATTGAACCGATAACCGGTGGATTACAAATCCACTGCGCTGTCCATTGCGCCAATATGGCAAACATCAAAAATACGGGATGCAGGATTTGAACCTGCGCAAACCTTCGCAACTGGGTCTAAACCAATCTCGTTTGACCACTCCGACAACCCCGTATAAATAACAATACATATATTACATTACATAATATTAAAACTATCTATTTAAAAAATTAAACTATGCTTACATTTAAATATACACACCGTGTACCTAAATACTATGTTAAAATGTAACAGCATATCTACTTCTAGCATCGTATTTGAAAACAGCACACCTTTCGACTCGTGGGGTATTTCCACTGCCGTTGATTTAAAAGACTGCTCATTAGAACTTATTACAAACTCAGATTATATTTACAAATTTGTTCATGATTTAGTTAATTTTATTGACATGAAAGCGTTTGGAGAACCTCAAATTGTACATTTCGGTGACAACGATAAAGTTGCTGGATATTCCATGACACAGCTTATTGAAACTTCATTGATTTCTGCACATTTTGCGAATGCGTCTTCCCGTGCATATATTGACATCTTTTCATGCAAAGCGTATGATGCTGAGAGCGCGGCAGAATTTTGTAAAAATTATTTCAAGGCAAGTGAAGTAAAATACACATCATTGGTTAGAGATTAGCATCCCTTATCTCAGACAAACAAATATTTTTTATAATTTTAAACCAACATAATCTAACATAGATTATGTTTATATTTTTTAAAATATAAACATTTTTAATACTAATTCTAACAACGCTGATTTTCACAGAATAGAAACCTTTATTTACTATTAAAGATTACTGAAAAAATGATATTTACTATTTATTTTTTCTATAATTTATTTTTAAATATATAGGTTGCTTACAAGCTTTTGATATAAACCTAATCTATCACTTATGCCCATTCCACACGAGATGCCATCAAATAGAGATAATACATTCATAATTTACTCATAGTAAGATTCATATAACTCTTCATACTCTTCTTTAGATAATACTTTTCTAGCTGTTAACAGATATTCATATCTTTTAAAATCTAACTCTTTAATCTGCATATTCAGTTTATGTATTATCTGTTTGTATGTTTCTAATAAATCACTCATTGATTTACTCCTGCATAAGGTTCTTATACATACAAACATCACGAAGTTTAAGAGATTCACTTTTCTTGAGGTTATCTACACCATCTTCAATAAGTTCATGCATTTCAGCTGTTAATCTTGCTTTGATATCTTCAAATTCACATGGGGTTAACTTATCATTAAGAACTGCATCCATATATTTCACATTAATTCTTGATGCTTTTGCAACTCGGCTCATTAATTCTTTACTTGGTATCATAATTAACTATTATCTTTAACAGTATATATAATTATCTATAGTGATCATCACACATCTATACATGTCAGATGACGGGTTAATATAATAAAAAATGGATTATATTAAGCCCATATCATCCCAATAGGTGACATTTGATCTTCAAATTTTTGTTTAATATCTTTATCCCGCGTGAATAATATCATAGCTGATGCAAAAGTCCCTGTGGTTGTTTGCTTTCCTGATTCTGGAGATATAAATTTAACCCGCCCGTATATGGCACACCAACAAGTTAGATACTTAGATAATTCATACCACCATTTAGTATCAGTTTTAACTGGTACTAAAAGGATCGCGTTCTGAATATTTCCATTGTTCCACTCTTCCAAAAACTTGCTTACCCATTTACCTATTTCTCTACCATAAGGGGGATTCATAAAAACGCACCCCCCAAGGCATAGATAACCCATCATCCTCTTTCATGTAATGGATTTCAGCATCTACTGTTTGTTTTTCATTACTGCACGGGTCGAGGGATACAGGAAACACTTTGTAAACTCTCTGTAAAAGATGATGTGGAGTGTACCACTCCTGATCGTTTGGTGTGATTACTATCATATACTTACTTTATTAAACCTCTGATAATATATACTTGTCTACAACAATAATTGCACACCCATATATATCAAGTAGCGAATTGGTTTGATAAAAAAGGGGATTAAATTTAATTATGAGATATATACACAGGACAATCTTCATTATGGTAAGATATATTACCCATGGCAGAATCTATAAGATACCATACCCCATATTTATCTTGTGCAAAATCTACAGAAAAATAATTATCACCATCAATAAGTTCTCCAAACCGCTCAGCCATATTGGTTAAAATGTATATTTTATCATCTGTTTCAATATTTAATTTAGATAATAATTCTTCCCAATTTTCAGGATAATTGTCATTAAAAAATTCTATATCTTTAGCGTCCCAATATGGATGATGACACAAAACTTTTTTATTTTCGATAAAATATCTACGTTCTTTGTTTATAGGCATATCACAAAACGCATTAAAATTACTTTTCAACTCGATGTATTCTTTTATTATTAATGATTTTACTGGGCGCGAATCGTCTTCTTCACACAAATATAATAAATACATAATATTATGTTTAAGTGATTCTGAATCTTTAACAAAACAGGTTTTAGACCAATACCATTTGGCAGAATATGTATCTGTTTTTAAAAATACTGGAAACGATATTCCATGTTTATCCATCTCATATATTATTCCTGATATATATTGTTTAAGTAAATCAAAATCCCGTGTTAAAATTTTATTAGCATAATCTTTTGAATATTCAATAATAATACTTTTGGGAGTATTTAATTTACCTTCGATTTTAGGGTACCAATAATTGAATGATGACTTATCCATATCTAATGATATTGATATCTAATAATATATACTTATCTATATCAATCCAGTCATACCTATACATATCAGATAGTAGGCTGATATGAAAAAAGGATTATTTTTTAAATGGTCTATACATAACAGCCCATTCACGCCGATTAGTTTTATAATTAAGACATTCTCCTGAAACATATATAACACATGATGCTGGGTATATTCTCTGAGCTTCATCCATAGATTGCGACCATTTACTGTTATTTTTTACAGATATTGCACCAACACCGGTTTTAAATACAATAAAACCACCTTCTTCGGCTTTAGTAATTTTAGTTTTAAGTAATTCTGAAATCATAATATACTATATATATCAATGAGCTATAAGTATATATTCTTATCCATATCAATCACACACTACCCATACAAGCAATAATCATTTTAAAGATGATATACGAGTTAAAACATATAAAAATTATTTAATTAATTTTTTTCAACCTATATTCAGAACAATATTCTTCAAATTCCAAATACTCATGTATTGATAATACATTACGTACCGCATGTAAAACACCCTCAATCTCCAAACTGTAACATTTAGTTAAAAACTCTTTGTCTTCACCAGTTAAAACAGTTGATAATGCGATGTTGCGATTATAAATAATTTGATTTACACATTCTTTAAATTTTAAAAATGGTTTAGTCATGTTTGAATACAATCGGGCAGTAAAATCTGCAATCATGTTCAACATTTCGTCCAAGTTCAGCCGCATCTTCAAGTAATCTACAATCGTAATTTTTACACTTATAATCCCAATTAATATTATGCTGACAAGTTACACAATTTGCTTTTTTAACCGAGATATTAGTTAAAGTTTTAATTTTACAACTTAATTGTTTAAGCGCAGCAATATACTCAAGATACAGCTCATCATCAATCAAAAAATCCTCTTTTAGAAGTAGTTCTTCTACCACCGCGCTTAGCGCATCTACACTTTCATAATAGTCATGCAGTTTTTTTGTTAATTCTGACATTTTTAAGCACCTCAAATTAATATAAGCGTTAATACTATATAACATTTTGTAATTAAGAGTTAAAAATATCAAGTACTATTATTTTTATAAAACTTAAACATACTATACACAACAAAAATAACACACAAACTCATTGCAAATAAGAAAAACATAACACACCCCATAAAACCCAATAATAACCAAATGTTATACCAATTCAACCACATTGTTAAAAACGGAATAATAGATACAATAAATATTATATTTGATATATTAATTAACACAATAGGTAATAACCAGCACATACCAACAATATACATACATACATACATCGAATTGGCATTAACCGTCTCATTAAAAAACCAGTTCACTATTGTTATAATTGAATTAGACTCACTACCACAATGTAAAACATTATACATTAATGCAGCAAGAGTATATATAATCACACTCGCACAAATCAATAAACACATTATTAAAAATAATTCAGAAGTTTTATTAATATCAATAAACAATGGACCCACAATCCAACATATCCACGCAAAAATATGAATTATTATCAATTTATAATTAATATGCACAATCAGTTACCCCAAACCTCATAATGTAAATAACGATATGCTAACACAAGCAAGACACATATGATACACCCAATACTCAGAATCATATAAACTATTGACAATTGAAAATATTCTGTCCAAACAAGTAATAGAATAGCTAATATTAAACACAGCCAATTAACATCATTCTGGTTTATCATAAAATAATCAACATCAACAAATAATAATTAAACATCTGGCGTTAACACATAATACGATGGGTTAACAGAAATATCATTTTTAGCAGAATGTCGATACTGTAGACAACCAATTCTACTTCCACGCATAAAAATCTTATGTTTTTTACATAATTCTACTTGTTCATAATGCTTGCCAGACCAATGTTTACAATTAAAGCAACAATCTTTCATATATAATATTTGGTTATAATTATATAAAAAAGTGTTGTTATAATTTTTTAAAGCCTCTTTCATACATTGATCCGCTAAATCAGTATAAATTGGATTTTTTATATATTCTATAAAATCTAACGCATCATCACCAGATAACTCAA
>JALOBO010000124.1 GCA_023228225.1 Clostridia bacterium | reverse complement strand
CAGCAATTAAGTTGCCCGCCGACAGAAGCGCACGCCAACCGGCAGCAGCACTGGCATAATAGGGATCACATATATACGTTGCCGAATCGCCGCCTCCGGCTGAGGGTAGCAGACATCCGTTATGCAGGGTTTTCTGGTAGCCATTTACGAGAGGTAGGTCTATGCCTAAATCCGTATAGTTAGTTGATGTATCCTCGGCCCAGTTATCGGGGTCATTACAGACATAAACATCCACATCAGTCAACAGATTGCCGATAAATTGTATATTAATTCCATCAACCCATTTCCAGAGATGACCGAAAATATTCTCAATGCCCCGATAGCTGTTGGCTAAAATAATGCTCGGTGTACCAGACCAATCGTAACTACATCTTAATCCTGATGGAGCATCAGCCCATGATATTGATCCTGATACATTTCCGAGCTGTGCCGTAATTCCCGTTTTACATACTTTTGAAAAATCCCAAGGAGTACCCTCTGTATATCCTGGTAGCCACGATTGGGAGTTCCACGAGCCGTACTCTGTCAACATGAGCAGAATTATTGCCTCATTCGCCCAATAGCCTAGTTGATGAAATATACCGTCTACTGAGTATGTTCGCCTTTCAATACGGGTAAAATAAGTGAGAGGAATATACCCATACACCGAATGAATCAGGTCACCTGCTGTGCCCGTTTGATCTCCTGTTCCGTCAATATATCCTGCCCACCTCTTTAAACTCACATTATCGAAATCCATAGAACTTGTATCAGCATCAGCGACCAGCCTGAATCCCCCACCAGTTGCAACCGCTGTGAAATCAATCGTTTGAGATGCTCCGTCAGATGTAATTTGTCCTATTGTCTGAACACCATCAAAGTCTTTAATTGTCCACGTTCCAACAAGATTTGCTACGTCAAATTGCATTGTATATTTGCGTCCTACGACTGTAGGCGCAGAAGCCTCAACAAGAGTACAATATTGATCCGCTGCGGATGCTGTGATGGTTAGATCGCCTGTATCATCATAAGCATTGATATCTACGTTCGCCCAAGCTGAGGCACCCGAAAAATCACGATCAACCTGGTTAGGCATAATTTCAGCACTTGCAATCTGCTTCAATACGCCCTCAAATGCAGAGAAATATTTATATTCTGCAAGATCCCCACCTTCATTAAACCATTCGTGAACTCTGGAATATTCTTTTGAGGTGTCAGAAAGTGTGAGATAGAATGAATTCTCTGATACGAGTAAATATTTATAGTCCCCATCTTCGGTAATCAAATACTCGAATTTAGGCACTTCAACCACTACCTGCCCGTCCGATCCGTCGAGGTTGGCGGTTCCACCATCTGTTTTTAATGCACTATTTTCTGGATGCAGATAGTATTGAACTGCCCTGGTGTTATCCATAATACATCTTCGCATCTTCTCTTGAATGGGATATGTAGTATAATCAACAGCGATAAACACACCATTGACGACTATCCCCTTTGTACAGGTTGGTGATGTAGCAGATGTATCCCACCGAACACCATAAGCGAAGGTCTGTAAAACTGAGGGAAGGTTTGAAGGTGTTAATGCCTTAGTTGTATCTGTCATTGCAATCGCTTCAGCATTAGTAGCAAGTTCCACTACACCTGTAGCAGATGTGGTTGCTGCTTGCTTTATTGCTGCAAAAGCATCCACAGCACTCTTTGTTTCCAATTTCTTTGATGCATTTGTGAACACTGGAAGAGAGGCAGTAAGACCATCAACGGTCAAATCCTTGACTTTTTCATCTGCATATGCATTATCGGCAGCATTACGGATTTCTACTACACCAGAATCATTTTTGACTTTCGGCCCTGTGTTGCCTGAATCTATCTGAAACGTGGTTGAAGTTGTTCCTGTGTCGGTATTCTGGGTGTGTTTAAGATCTGTTGCTGATTCAAGCAATGCTTCAGTGATTTTGGCGGTTGCTCTAATAGAATCGCCATTGCTTGCAGGAACGGAGAGGCTGGTTAGTTTATGACTATCCATATTTACATCAGCAGTCATTGTGCCGAGTGTAGTATCACTGCCTTGAGTATGCTTCTTATCAACTGCATCTTTAGCATCAGTTACAGCTACTTGATTAGTCCCACCTTCATCAAGATACTGGTCTGTGTTTTGAGTATGCTTTTTTAGTATAGCATCCTCTATGTCTGCCACGTTAGCAATATCAGCTTCAGTATTATATACCTTGTCCATTATTAGATCTCCTTACCTATAAAACATAAGTGTTAGTATACAAGCTTGTGGAGATATTGCTGAGATTGTAGTTACGTCATAAAGTAATCTAGCATATGGATTTGGCTCACTAGCAGTCCCATCTGTTACATCACCAGTTGGAATTGTAGCAGCTGTTCCATCAAATCGTGTCCAGAAGGATGCTCTAGCTCCAGCAGAAGTTATACAGTTAAATATTACCATGTTAGCATCATCTGGTACAGTTATGCTTTCAGCTACACCAGCCGCTAATACTCTAGCATTTATGTAATTGCTGGGATTTATAGCTATATTAAGTGCTCCACCAGCATTTATGTTAGCCTTTCTCATGTTACCTCCTAGTAGATTTCTGCATCTGATTTTAAATTAGAGAATAATATATAACTAGCTGTGCTAGTACCTTCAGCAAATAATTCACAGGCTGTGGTTGTGTTAGTTATAACTGCAGGATTAGAACCAGATGATATTGAGAATGTTATTTTTTCAGATCCTACAGTCATATCAGGTACAACACGTTTTTCAACCTTATAAAAATAAATTAGTTGGTAGTAATAATAAGGTGTTCCAGACTCATCAAAAGTTGCTATAGCTCCATAGCCTATGTCTCCACTAAGACACTCATAGTATCTTTGACAGAGTTGAAGCTCAGTCCATGGAGATCGAAGTTCAAAATCAGATGATTGTGGACCTACTTCAAGTTGTATAAGAGCGAAGTCCATAGTGAAGGTACTAAAATTTGATTCTTCTAAAAACTCAACTATAACAGCGTTATCTGCTCCAATAGTCTTGCTAGAAATATCCGGCATTGTGAAGGTATGAACAAACTTAGTCCAGGTAGTTGTAATAGTGTGATTTACTTCAGAAATTGTATCTCTTCCAGAACCACCTGACCCATACCATAGAGCAATTTCAGCAGAGATTACTTTAGTTCCGCTAGAGACTTTAGCATAGTAACTTAATGTAACCTTTCCTTTTGGAAGTATTTTTACATCCTCTATAGCCTGCGCTATTATGGTTTTAGATGCACTTCCAGCAGATGTACGAGATACTCTTAGAAAGTAATTAGTTAGGATATTACCTAAGTATACTGTCTGAGATTCTCTTGTTATAGTCGTAGTACCACTAGAGTGGGAATACCATCTATCAGCCACATATTTATTAGTGGTCATTGAGAAAGATGTTCCCCTTTGCCAGATATTAAAATTCCCATTTATTATTAGGTTTTTAATACCTAGACCAGAATCATATATTCCTGGTCTCCATTGTGGTAGTTGTCTAGAATTCATTAAGATGTTATCCTATTAACATATCCAAAGATTGTTATATAGTTAGCTGTATCAGCTAAAGCTCTTATCTCAACTGCTTTGTTTACTACAAGCCCAGGCATTATGGTATATAGGCCCATACGAGAGGGGACGTTAGTTGTAATCAGCTGAGCTTCAGTTATAGACCCACCAGAGGGTTGGAGGCCTATGAAGAGAAGTGTGTCAGAGTCAGGGTTGTAGTTTGAAGCAAATAACCATACTTCATCATAATCAACTTCACCAGCTACTGCTGTGTGTATTAGGTTAGTATTGGCAGTAGTTGTATATGTTACTATAATCCCACCACCGTTTACAGACTCACTTAAAAATCTTTTTGTATATAAAGGCATTATTTACCTCAAGAGAATACTTGAATCTTTATCATATTAAAAGTTTCTAGTTCTTCTACTCTATCTGTTAATGATAGTAGCCCACTTAAAAATCTGCTAGAGCTTAACATTAGAGCACTAGTCCTATTATCACCAGCCATGTTTAGTAGGCTAGATAAATCAGAAAGTCTAACAAGGTCATTAAGTGATGTTGGATTTCCACTAGCATAAACTTTACCATTTGTAGTTATAGCATTAGCAGAATCTCCATCCATGTCAATGCTAGTAAACTCAGATTCAGGATCAACTAATGTATCATCATCATCGTATAAGTAAGGGCCATGAGATCCTATGTAGATTTTCTTAACTGTCATAAAATTCCTCTTTGGTAAAAATTTTACCCAAGCATTTAACGAGATACTAGTAAAAATATAATTCCGAGTAAGCTTAAGCAGGTAGATGTTAGTGTACCTATGAGTAACTTATGTGTGCTTTCTATCTTATGAGACATACATAACATATCATTCTCCAGGTTATGGAGTCTTGCAATTATTCCAGTATGTTCTAGACATTGAGGTTCCAACTATGCAACCCTCCAATTTGACAAAGGCTCTTCATAATCCATATCATCAAAGTTATATTCATCTGGGTCATCCATAGGTGCAAAATACCTCTCACCAATTTCAAGCATTGGGACTAGATAAGCTAACATATCCATAATATCCCATTTTTTAGATCTTGGAAATGATAGGAGTTGTGCCTCTAACCCACCACAGCATGACATATTGTGGTAGATTTGACCCTGCCTATAGAGTGGGACTAGGTGTTTTATTCTCCCAGCCTTCCTCTCTCCACCTCTAGGAGTTAGCCAGATTAGTTGATAAAAAGATCCTGAGGAGTGCATATAGTTTTTAATAGGCTGCTTTATAAATTCATTGAGAGAAGTTTCCTCAACTCCAATTACTTTAGCATTTAACCTAGCAGCCATCCCAAACATTTCACTGTATAGTTCATCAGGATAGAATTTTCCAGAAACTATATCTCTTACATAGTATCTTG
>JALOBO010000022.1 GCA_023228225.1 Clostridia bacterium | reverse complement strand
AAATAATCATAAGGCAACTTAGACCGTCAAATTTAGTAAGAATTTGATTAAAAGTTGCAAAAACAACGGACTTAGGTACAAATGGTCACATAAGTTAAGTTTTCTTATATGACAATTTTATTTTTAGTTGCTTGAAAGTGCCTGTTAATAAGATGTTTTAATGTAGGGTTTACAACCTTATTCAAAACGGTCTTTATTTTGGTAAGGCAGAGGTCCTGGGTTCGAATCCCGGTAACAGCTCCAGTTTATTCCGCTTCGTTTATGCACGGAGCGGATTTTATTAGTAAAAAACATTTAAAAATTTTAAATGTTTTATAATTATATTTATTTTGTAAAGTACAAATATTTTTATTATAAATATGTTGATATTTTATATATCAAAAATAATAGTAAAAGCCCAATAACAATGCTGAATAATAAAATTCTTATTCCGTATTTGTTTTGTATATATTCTTTTTTTAAAATTATATCTTTATCTTTCTTATCAACTTGGACACCGCAATATATGCAATATGTTTCCCCAAATGAGTTTGTATTAAAATATTTACCACAATTTTTACATCTCATTTTTTATGGTTCCTTAACTTCAATATTTGTAATATCTCTTATATATCCCATTGATGATTGCAATTGTTACAGATTGCTCGGGTTTTAGTTATAGTTTTTTTATTTGTCAAAGCCATAAAAAACCAAAATATTAATCCAATACCACAAGTAAGAAAACTAACTAAAATCCAAAATAGCCAAGAACCCGCACCCCTATTTTTACTTATTGTATTTGCCACATAAGAAATTTTATCACTACTACATTTAGGACAAATCATATTAAATACTCCTTTCATTATTTTGTAAATTTACTATGTTACAAAATGTAACATTTATATTGTAACAAATTGTTACAATATTGTAAAGGAAAATAAATATAATTATGAAAGGTTTAAAAGAAATTAGAAAAATGAAAAATTTAAATCAACAAAAAGTAGCGATGGATTTAAATATATCACGCGAGGCACTTTCTCACTATGAAAATGAAAAACGAGAACCTAGCATTGCTTTAATGATAGCAATGTCAAAATATTATAATGTTTCTATTGATTATTTAATTACAGGTAACAATTTTATAAAAAAATAAATGAAATGAATTACGGATTTTATTACTCCATATTCTCTTGTAATTTCAGTCCATAAATTATTTTGCAGAACACGCAGATTTTACAATGCCTGTTTTTAGTTTAACTAAATATTATACTTATAATATAAGTTTTTATAAATTAAGTCGCCAATTTTATTTAAATGTTTTAGCATTTTCTTTTCATAAGGCTTTAAAGAATTAACCGCATCGTGCAAATGTATCAAAATCTTACTCTTTTCAATACACCTTTCCTTTTCTATAAATTTCAACTCAAATTGCTCTCATCATCAACAAACCAATAACACTGCTGAAATCAAAGAAAGACATAAGAATTGAAATTTAATATTACAAAAAACAACTAGCGACTGCTTTTTAATTTTTCAGTGATAAAATGTAATGTGTTAACTTATGCTAAAAGGAAAAAAAATGTCCTTTCGGACATTTTTTACATTTATTTTTATAGCCCTTCTAGTTGCATTCTTTCGTAACTATTTAACTCGCCACACTTCTTAATTTCTTGTAATTCCGCAATCTTTTCTTGCTCTGATTTTGTTTCTAAGTTTTTCTTTGCGGTATTAACTTTTTTTATTAATTTCGTTTTAAATTTTTTAAAATAATCAACGGTATCTTCTAAATGAGAAATCATCATATTTCCTAGTTCCATAGTTGTTTTCATAACAAAAACATTCTTTATAGTGTCATATAAGCTAGTATTGTGAGCATTTATAAGTTTATTAGTTAATCTGTCATACGCGCGAGTGCTTTTTGCCGCGGTCTTATCATATTTATTTATTTTTTGCTCTGCTTTTTTAATAATTTTTTCATTTTCGGCGAGCCAATTTTTACATTTATTAATTATTGCTTCTCTACTTGTGGCATACTCATTTAATTTATTATTATGCTTATCTATAGAGTTAATAACTGGAGTGTAATATTCTTCACAATTAACATCTTTGATCATCACAATACAATCTGGTCTTAAGTCAGAATTAAAATATTGAGTCTCTAATTTTTCAATATTAGCAATATAATTATACTCAAAAGACATATCTTTTAGGGTGTTTGATTTAATATAATTTGAGACGGTATTATATTCTATTTCATTTAATTGTTTTATAAAATAATCCTTAAATTTGTTAAGTAATTTTATGTTGGAATCCATTTGTCCTGAAAATATATCATGCATAATAGGAGGTTTACAAAAAAAGTTTTCCAAACTCGTCATATCATTTAATTTATCAATATCAATTTTTTTCATATTAACACCTCTTTTATATATAATATAACAATATTTACTGAAATTGTCAATATCAATATTTAAACTTAAAAAACAGAAAAAATATGTTTTAATTCTTTTCTATATCATAAATAAAAAAGTATGGTGCTCTTCCAAAAGAAACACATACACTTGTATTTTTATTATTTTCACCAACCGATATTGCTATTTTCATATTCCATCTCTTTTTAAAAATTGTTTCCTCGTCTACATCTTTGACACATTTCTCTATTCCTAAAATTAATTCCTTTATTACAAAGAATATATTTTCCACCTTCAATAATCAATTTTTTACCATTAACTAAACTATCTGCAAGCTTTTTGCGAGCAGAACTATAAATGCTTTGAACTGATGTTCTTGCGACATTCATTTGCTCAGCGCAATCTTCTTGTTTAAAATCTTCCAAATCAATAAGACGAATAGTTTCATATTCTTCAACAGCCATAACTATGAAACTATTTTCGTCTATATTGCTTGATAATGGGCCAAATTGATTAATTTTAGGAAGGGAACATACATTTCTCCATTTCATTGGTCTTGGCATAAGTTTTCTCCTTAGTCATTAGTTGTTACTTAATTTTTCATTTATGTTTTTTAATCTTTCTTCTAGTATTCTTTTTTCTTCTAATAAATTTTCTTTATTTGAACAATTTTTAGCAGTGGGAGTGTTGTTGTTAATATTAGAATTAAAACAATTACCCAAACCTCTTCCAGTTCTTGATCCTGTTCCCATAGGTCCAGTTCCATTTCTTCTTGGCATAATAGTATCCTCCTTTATTTAGTTTATGACATTTGTCAATAACATATTATAATGGTTTTAGACATATGTCAACAAATATTATGTAAATTAAAAAAAATATTTAGAATACAAACATATTTTAAATATTTTTTATTTATATTATTAAAATTTATTTACATTAAAACTTTTATTAATTATATCTGCTGTTTTATCGAAGTATGTTTTATCTACTGAATTGTAATTGCGGATTGTGGTACTTACTTCTTTATGCCCAAGTAACATTTGTGTTGTTTTTGGGTTACATTTTGTTCAAACATAATGTTTAAGTAGGTTTGTCTAAATATTTATCGCATTATTTAATAATTGTAGCAAATTTTACTTAAGTTTTATAAACTTGAATGATAAAGTAATATCTTTTTCTTGAACAAATATCAAAAATATGCTAATATAATATTAATAGAAAAGGTGAATTATGAAAAAATATTTTAGTTTAATTTTTATTATTTTATTTCTGTTTATTTCTTTGTTAGGTGGTTGTATCCGTGAAGTATCTGCCCCTATGACTTTTACAACTACATACCCGGAAAATTTTAGAATTATTGTAAGAGTAAATACCGACACGGATTTTAGCGAACATATTTTTGCCGTTTCAAATGGTGTCTACTATTATAAATATCAGGAATATACAGAAAATTTTGAAAACATAGATTCAACAACATATCAATATGTAGGTATTAAATCTGGAACTGATTTCATAACTTATGATTACAGTGATTTAAATGGGTGGTACATTTATAATTATCCAGTTTTTGCCGGTTGTTGGGAATATTTAAACACATATTGTTCAATATATCCTAACTTTGTTTTTACAGAATCTCAAAAGCAACCTGATAGTACTGTAAATGGAACATTATGTTACACATTTAATGTTAACGGTATAATATATAATATTTCACAAGATCAATATCAAATTGAATGGGCTTTTTATACAGAACCAAATCATAGTTATGTTTTAAAATATGAAGTTCAATCTTTCACCACGACAAATTGTTTTAGTGGGGTTCCAACATATAACTTACCAAGTGCTTAATTAAATTTTGGTAATGCCTCAAAGATAAGTCTAATGACAGAGAACAATAAAACACAGCCCACACTAGTATACTCAAAGTGGGCTTTTTATATTTGTAACATTTTTTGTATAGTTAAATAAATTTTACTATAAATAAGTTTAACAATTTGACAGATAATATATTTAAGAATAAACTTTACAAGAGGAAAAGTTATGAAAAAAAATGATGATGTGGAGTTACCAAAGCAAACAAGCGAACCTATTGTAACAGTAGATAATGGGTCTAAAAAAACTATTCCGAAAGATGCTGGCGTTATAAAACTAGCAGATATATTTTTTATTTTGTCCACATTGGGGCTTGGTTTTGCTTTATTCACACTTTTTTCTTTTATTGGAATAGCATTATATTATTTACTTTTAATTGTATTGCTTCTTGTAACACTTTTTACTTTAATTGTAAAAATTAAACCATGGTTTCAAAAGGGAGAAATTATACTAAATATAATAGAATCAATTTCCCCATATCAGCCATATGTAATAATCACAAGCATCGCATTTTCTTTATCGGCGTTATTAATTTATATTTTTAAAAAAAATTATAGTGGTAAGACTGGAAGAATAGTTAAAACGAGCATTATTCTCTTTGTAGAAATAATAATTGCAATTTTTATATACTATATTGTAATCGGTAAATAAAAAATAAAGCCACGATTTTATTCGTGGATTTATTTCTAATTATCTATGCTATTTGCGTTATATTTAAGATAGCGGTTGGCGCTCCAATAGCAGAAATTGTTGCTCCTGCCGCCGTTGGCATTAAAGTAATAATGTTACCGGCAGTTAAAGAAACTATTGTACTAGAAGATGTGCCCGCTGCTACACTTAATGCTCTTTCTGTTCCAACTACACCTACGCCATTTACTGCAATAAAAATATTATTGCCAGCGGCCGCATTAGGAACGGTATTAACACCATAACCAATAAGATAAGTTCCTGTTGTTGGAATTACTATACTACTACCTGCCAGTGCTAAATTGCTTGCGGTTATTGTGGTTGTAAGTGCAACTGGTATGCCAGTAGTTATTATTTGTTCCAAAGGATTGTAAAAACTTCCATAAGTGTTAAACGCCGGACCAGCAGGACCCTGCGGACCTGTTGCACCAGTCGGTCCTTGTGGACCTGTTGCACCAGTCGGTCCTTGTGGACCTGTTGCACCAGTTGGTCCTTGTGGACCTGTTGCACCAGTTGGACCAATTGGTCCTTGTGGTCCTCTTGGTCCCGGAATAAAGACTGGACAACAACAATCATTTGACATACACATATTAAATTCTCCTTTTCCAATTACATAGCAAAGTTTGCTATGTAAATAAAAAGGATTACTATTGTCCTATTTCATTTTATGTAATGAATAATATCTATGTTAATAATAAATATTAAGTGGCATATTACATCTCTTGACTAAATAGTATCAATTTTATTTGATTAATTTACTTTTAATATGATAGTATTTATTGATTGTGTTAATTCGCTTATAAAAAACAAGAATGTTTTACAAAGGAATAAAAATGGAAATTTTAATTTTGTGTTTAAGTATATTTTTTTGCCGAATACTAGATGTATCACTTGGCGTTGCCCGCACAATTTTATCGGTAAAAGGCAAATCATTTTCTGCTTCTATTATCGGTTTTATAGAAGTTTTAATTTGGTTTTTGATTGTTAAAAACGCACTGAATTCGAATATTGGTGGCATATATGTAGCACTAGCGTATGCATCTGGTTTTGCAACCGGTACACTTATTGGTGGCTATTTATCTTCAAAATTTATTAAAACAAAAATTAATGTGCAAATAATTACATCTAGCAGAAATGCAAATATTTTAAAAATAATAAGCGAAAATGGATTTCCGGCAACCATTATAAACGCATCGGGCATTATAAATGATGATAGTGATAGATATATGCTGGTTATTGAAATTCAAAGTTGTGATTTTAAAAAATTAAAAAACCTAATTTTATCATTAGATAAACATGCCTTTATATTTGTAAGCGAATTAACACAATCAATAAATGGATATACTCACATAGGTAAATAAAATTAATAAATTAATATATACAACAAATCTATATTACTAACATATAATGAGTTAGAAATCTCATTAATCTCTGTATTGTAAAAATTATTTGATAAATTAAGTTACATAGCATAATAAATATAATTTGCTATGTAATTTAAATTTATATATTAAAATAATATAAATAAAGGATAAAAATATGGATTCTAATAATTATTTTAGTAGTTGTTGCAGGTCTGCACCAACTTCCTGTCCGCACTCCTGTCCGCACTCCTGTCAGTCCCCTTGTCCACGATGTCCGCCACGATGTCCGCCTTGTTATTGTCCGTCACCACCTCCACCACCGCCAATAGCCCAAGTAAACGCGGTGCAAGTACAACTTCAAGGTTCAAGTGCTGGATCGGTTTTAAATAACACAAATGTAATTTTTGATACTATAATACTTGATGCCGCAAATTATATAAGTTACGATATTACAACTGGGATTTTTACAATTAGCACACCAGGTAAATATCTTGTTCATTGGTGGATAAACACCGATGGTGCCGAAGGACAATTAAGCGTAATTTTTAAAGCAGAAATTGGAGCAACAGCAATAGCCGCTTCATCATCTGAACCTAGCACAGCACTACAATTATATGGTCAAGGATTGTTTGAGGTCGGTAGCGTTCCAGTTTTACTATCACTTGTTAACCGAACGGGTGCTACGGTAGTTTACGGAACAGCCACTGTTCAAGCCGATCTAGTAGTATTTAAACTATAATTTAAGGAGCAAATTATGGAAAATGTATTGTATATTCAAAAAACAACAGCGGGTAATATTGCACAATCTGGCAATGTAATTTTTGATAATGTTATATTAAATAGCGGAACTATGGTATACAATGCTATAAACGGTGAAATAACCTTTAATACTATCGGCAAATATTATGTTAATTGGTGGGTTTCTACCCAAAATGTTAGCAATAGTTTAAACTCCGCTTTCTCCCTAGTATCATCAAATGGTGTAAGTTTAGTTGGCAATTCACCAATAAAATTAAACTCGTTTACCGGAATGGGTGTAATTAATGTTACTGTGGCCCCAGTTACAGCACGACTTATTAATACTGCAAGTGGCACGGCATATTTATCTTCCAATGTACCAATCAAAGCGATGTTATCTGCCATAATGTTTATTGATAGTGGTTCAAGCGATACAATGTATAATTTTCAAATAATGCAACTTGCTAATGTGCTTTCACAAATAATAGTATCTTACTCTGAAAATGTAATTTCTGTTTTCGTAAGGGGATTGTATTATATAACAGGAAACCCTGAATCGCTTTATTCTTCCCCAAGTGGACCTGGACTTTTTATTGTAAACGAAGAAGGTGATATCCAAGCAATTCCTCTTAATATGATAACTGCGGTTTACGCGGGAGATGCTTCCGTATATGACCCTTCAATTTCATATCTTTCACCTCCTGCACTTATGCCTTCGGGGTGGGATACAAATGTAATAACTTCTGTTTATCAATATTTGCCTGTTGGCACAGCAGCGAGTGTCTATTTTAGCATAGGAAACTCACGTGATGGCTATGTTTATAAAGATGAATATGGTATGTTGGTTGTAACAAGTGACCTAGATGGTAATGAACCAACATTCATACCCGCAACAGAAGCATCAATAATTATTACAACAATACCGGATTTAAAAAAAGCAAAAAATATTGGCCTTAAAAAAACCGATTTAAAATAATATAATATAAAACTATTTGCTATTGTGCAGTATTATAGTATAAGAAATGCCTAATTGTAGGCATTTCTTATACTATTTTGCATATTTATATTATTTTTAATTTTGTTTGCAAAACAATGTTGCTTTTTACAATTTTTTGGTATAATATGCACATATAGTACAAAAGGAGTTTAATTATGTTTATTGAAAATTTAACAAAAAAAGATATCGTAAAGTTTTATAAACAATGTAAGGTGCCAGTATTAGACATATACCCTTTTGACAGAGATTTACAACAAACTTATGGCTTCGGCTATTGCGTAATAAATTGCAAGAAAAAATTAGGACAAAATATATATGACTTAATGATAAACGGAAATATATCATATGTAACTGACTATAATTTATATTTTAATAATAATATGGCAAATAGTGAGTACGCCCATATTCAAAAAAAATGGACAATTTTTATGTTTGAGCAACTTTTAAAGAATTTTGGTCCTGAATACGCAACAAAATATCAACATTCTTTTGTAGATTATACCGAACAAGTTAAACAGAATGCATTAAAAGCAAAATACGTTGCCACCCAAGAACAAGGCGAATAATTCACAAAAAAGTCATTATAGAAAATGATGGCCTTTGTTTATTTTTTTATTAAAACTATTTAATTAGTGATTTCATTTTTTCGGCGATCATATCAATTGCTTTTTTTGGGCATAAACGATATAAAAAATCCATAAATCTTGAATCGCCACCTACAATAATGCGTAACTTATTCTTTTCTATTCCTTCAACAATTATTTGTGCGGCCTTTACAGCAGTTGTCATTTTAAATGATTTTACATTACCTTTAATAGGTTTCATTTCTACATTTGAATTCTTTGTAATGTTAGTTGCAACGGCACCAGGTAAAATAATACTAACTCTTACATTTGTATCCTTTAATTCGGCATATAGACCCTCTGTCATCAACTTTACAGCAGCCTTAGATGCACCATATATTGATTGACCGGGTACCGGCAAAAACCCGCCCATACTAGAAACATTGGCTACATAGGTCATCGTTTCTTTTTTAATTAAATGCGGTAAAAAGGACTTTACCATATATAGTGTACCATAAAAGTTTATGTTCATAACGCGTTCTATCTGTTCATACTTTAATTCATTAACAGAAATAAATGGCTGAATAATTCCCGCTACATTAATAACTCCGTCAATTGCATTGTGTGCCTTTAAAACCAAATCTGGAAGTGCCTCTACTGCACTTTTATTTGTAATATCTACTTTGTGAAGCGTTAGAAATTTTCCATTTTCTTTTGCAAGCGACATAGTTTGATTTAAGCCATCTTCACTTATATCGATAGCGGCAACGCTAGCACCACTATTTAGTAATAACAGTACAACTTCGCGTCCTATTCCGTTTCCGCCACCAGTAACCGCAAATACTTTATTTTGAAACTCCATATTAAATCCTCCTATAAAAAGATTACATTAATACTTATAGTACATTTTTTTAAAATTGTAAAATTAAATTTGTGTTTAATAAATAAAAAACAGCAATTATTATAATTACTTTTTAAATTTTAATAACATTTCTTTGTCTTCGGCGGATACCCTAAAACTATCACGACATTTTTGTACTGCTTTATTAATCGTAAATCTATTTAATTTGTGAGTTTGTAAAAACTCTAATGTTTTTTCTGGTGCTTTTGTAAAACATTCTGCAACAAGCCAAGCGTTTATCATATTAACATAGTAATGCGTTTCGGCTTCAAACCCGTTTAAAATTTCAAATATTTGTGGCAAATACAAACTATCATCAATAAATTTAAACAAAATTCTTAATCCAATTCTTCTAGTAAATGGTTTATCTGCTTTAACAAATTTTTTGGATAAAGCAAAAAACTTTTCTTTATTCGTTTCATTTATCATTTTAAAATCTAGTAAATCACATGATGCCCAGTTATCTACTTTTTCCGAATATGACAATAAATATTTTACCATTAAATCAAAGTCTTTTATTTTCATTATCAAACTTCCGTTTACGGCGGAATTTTCATAATATTGCCATAAGTTTAAATTTAATAATTCTAAAAAATTGCCACTAGCAATTTGTTTTACTATTTCATTTATTTTTGGTGTTGGAATCGCCAAAACTGGCATGGCGGTATTTAATATTCTTGTTGCCCATTCCGCTTTTTCGGTGTTGCCGCAACCTATTAAAAATTTTTGAAAGTCTTTGCCATCTTCTATTGTCCAGTGCTGTTTACTTAATTCCATATTTATTCCTTTATTTTAATATAAATAATTATAGCAAAAGACATTATACATTGTAAAATAGTTTATAATTAATTTAAATCATTTAATAAAGTACGGTGCATGTCTATTTTTCCAGCTAAATAAGTGACTTTTATATTTTATATAGTAATTTTGATATGCAATGTACACACTGTCGCTTTTGCAGTCATCTGGCACAATTTGCGGGAAAGGTGTAAGTCCCTTACTTTCTAAATTTGGAATAGGCATATTTTGTACAATTATCTTACATTTGTGAGTTTTGTTATATCGATATTCATATTCTCTAATTAATTGGTCAGTCATATCTTTTAGCCAAATCCAGTTTTGTAAACTTTCTCTAACCCACTTACTTGCGGGGTGGTTTTTATAACACAATCCATAAATATTAGACGGAATATAATCAGTATAATAAAAAGCACCACAAAGTAATAGCGTGTATTCTAAAATCATTTTAACAACATGCCTATCTACATAATATTGGGCGTTTTTTTCTTTATTTTCATCTAACACAAAAATATTCATATAATACCCTTTGTATTATTTAATATTTTTATGCTTTTAAAAAATTTATTTAAAAGGCTTTTTTGTTTTTGCTTTCTTTGTAGTCTTCTATTATATTTTTGATTTCCCTATAACTATCGTATGGTGCTACAATGTGTGCAAATTTATAATTGCTTACACCACCATTGCTACTTGATACCATAGGGCTTGCCATACTGCCAAATGTGATACTGCCAGTGTTTTTCTTTAATAATTTGTCAAGTAAACTTACATAAACATTAATCGCACCAATCATAGCCATATCTAAACTTTTGTAATCTACACCAAATACCCCAGTTCTTATGATAAGGCGTTTATTTGTGTAAGCATAGTATAAATTACTATAATAAATACTAGTAAATAATAATGCAACAACTAAAATAAATGCTAGTGCTAATAATGTAATAGGAACTATTATTTGAACGTTAACACCACTAGACAGCATTCCTATTAGCGGTGTCGCAACAATCCAAATAAGCACAAAAAAAGTCAACAAAATTGAAGATAAGAATAATTTTGCTTTATTTGGTTTAAAGGTTCTAATAATTACCTCATCTTTATCTAAAATATTAGTAAAAATTTCTTCCATTTTTTTATTCCCCTTGTTACTAGATTTATCAGGTAAGTTTAAATTTATTTATTGCATTTGTCAAATATTCAATTACATTCTATCTTTAATTAATTTTTCTATTTGTGTAACGGTTAATAGCCTGCCCGTTGACACTACTTTACCATCAATTACTAATGCTGGCGTGAACATTACCCCATAACTCATTATTTGATTAATGTCTTTAATGTGTTCTACCGCTTCTTTAATTCCACAATTATGTGCTGCATACACAGCATTTTCATAATTTTGAATCGATTTATTGCAACAACCACCCAGTGCTAAAATTTTCATATCTTTTCTCCCTTTTTATATAAATAAGAAATTTAGTGCATTAAATAAGTAGCCTATTATAATTATTCCTAAAACCACAATTCCAATAAAGGTCCATAATAATCTAGGCTTAATGGCTTTTCGTAGCATTATTAAACTTGGTACGCTTAAAGCGGTAACGCTCATCATAAATGATAATATTGTCCCTACTCCAACGCCTTTACTAAACAATGCCTCCGCTACTGGTATTGTGCCAAATATATCGGCATATATTGGCGTTCCAACAACTGTTGCAATTAGAACAGAAAATGGATTATTTATTCCAAGAATCGATTGTATCCATTCGGTTGGTATCCAATTGTGAATAATAGAACCAATTAGTACGCCAATTAGTATAAAAAGCCAAACTTTTTTTAAAGTATTATACACTTGCTCTTTTGCGTATGTAATTCTTTCTTTTTTTGTAATGGTTTCTTGCTGTAAATCAACATTGCTACCAGCAGTAACAAAATCTTCTACATATTTTCCAGCCCCAGATTTTTCTATAAATGTTCCACCTATAACCGCCAGCACTAATCCAACAAAAACATACGCAATCGCAAACGGAAAACCGAATATACTAGCAAGTAATATTAATGCCCCTAAGTCAACAAGCGGACTAGAAATTAAAAATGAAAATGTAACACCGCTACTTATCCCCGCTCTTGTAAACCCTATAAAAATTGGAATAGAAGAACAACTACAAAAAGGCGTAACCGTACCTAGTAATGCGCCAACAATATTTGCTTTTATGCCAGTAAATTTTGATAGTATTTTTTTTGTTCTTTCTGGCGGAAAGTAACTTTGAATATAAGATATTATAAAAATAAGTAAACAAAGCAAAAACATTATTTTTATCGTATCATAAATAAAAAATTGTAAACTTAATCCCCATCGGCTTATTAAAAAGTCGTTTCCAAAAATGCCACCTAACGCAAAGCCTATTAAACTATTTAGCCACTGCATACCTAATACTTGATAACTAAAAAAATTAAATATATCTTTTACTACTTCCCACCCAAAGATTAAGCCAATAAAAGCATTTATAAAAATAATTGCAAATAATATGCCTAAAAAAATTGCTAATTTTTTATGTTTTTTAAACCAATTTGACATTTTAAACCTCTACCTAATTTTAATAATCGCAACATTTTATATTTTTGCTAAAATAGTTTTGCAATTCCGATAGTTTTTTCATATTTAATGTGTAATTATTCCAAATACCATTTTTTTCTTTAAATACCAAACCGCTATCCTCTAATAAATTCATATGATAACTTAGTGTCGGTTGGGTGATATTAAATTTTTCTAAAATTTTACACGCACAAAGTGTCCTTTGTTTTAATAAGTCAACTATCTTTAATCTAGTTTCATCGGAAAGTACTTTGAATAAATGTGCCTGTTCTTTACAATCCATAAACTTCTCCTTATATAGATAATTATCTATATGTTAGCACTTACAAAAATGTTACGCAACTCTTTTATTTTATATATAATTATAATCTAGACTAGATGTCAAAATAATTGCGGTCTTTTATAAAAATATATTTTTGAATATGGTGATATACTAATATAGATAATGCTCTTTACTTTTTGCAATAAGTAATTTGTTGCAATAAAATGGACGATATGTTAATATGTAAAGCATAATCAATTTATAAAGGTAATATTATATGGAAACTCTTAAATTAGTTATATACAGCGGAATTGCCGGAATTATTGGAACTGGTATTGGCGGTTTAATTGGAATATTTTTAGGTAAAAAAAGCATTCGCACAGTCAGCATTATATTGGCTTTCGCTGGTGGTATTATGATAAGTATTTCTGTTTTTGATCTAATACCCGAATCCTATATGCTAGGTGGAACTTATATTACGGTTTTTGGAGTGCTAGTTGGGATACTATTAATTAGCGCATTAAATTATTGGCTGGATAAAATTACACAGAAAAAAGATTCAAAGGTGCGAATTCATAGCACATTAGAAAGTTTATATCATGAAGAAGAGATTATTAATAATAAACAAAATAATACAAAATTACTTAAACTAGGCTCTATAATGTTGCTTGCTATTGCGTTACACAATTTTCCAGAAGGTATGGCAATAGGTTCATCAGGTTCTATTAATACAAATTTAGGACTTACGCTTGCAATATTATTAGCGTTACACAATATTCCTGAGGGCATGGCGATGTCGGTTCCGCTTATTGCTGGTGGGCTTACAAGATTAAAAACAATTATGCTTGTTTTAGTAGCTGGTGCTATTACTATTTTAGGCGGGCTGTTTGGTGCGTATATTGGTAATATTGGCGGAAATGTTACCGCACTAGCCGTGTCTTTTGCCGCAGGTGCTATGCTTTATGTTACATTCTGCGAAATTATTCCGCAATCAATCTTAATGGAAAAGGGCAAATTATCTATGTTGGTTTTAGTTTTAGGAATTTTAGCGGGATTCACCATAACTAACGCTTTATAAATTTATTCAAATACACATCGTTTTACGTTAAAACGACTTCAAAATTAAATACAATTAAAATATCTTTTGCTTTTAAATTTAATTTTTTAATTAAAAAATTTTTTGAAATAATTATTCGATTTTATGCGTACATTTTTTGTACAAAAGTCGTTCATTATGTACAAAAATGTAATATTAATGACTATTCTATTGTTCTAAGCATTACCGTATGATATAATTTATATGAATAAAGTATTACTTGATATGGAGATACTATGCACGAAGACCTTAAAAAAATTATTGCATGTAGCGAAAATTATTTTGAAATAATCACAGAATACAATTCGCGTGCAAAAAAAATTTACAAAAACGAAAGGCAATTAAGTAAATTGTTCATTTATTCTATTGAAAAAATATTGGCAAAAAAAAGTTATGAAACTGATGTTCATTCAAAACATATGACCAGCCTAGCAAAAAGATTGGGGGTAATATTAAATTTAGCAACCTCAGAAATTAAAACTTTATCTTTAATTGCAAAATTTCATGATATAGGTAAAATTAACATAAGTTCATCAATTTTAAATAAACCTGATAAATTAAATGTTGAAGAATGGAAAGAAATAAAATTACATTCTAAACATTCATTTGATATTGTTAATTCTGTGGAAGAGTATAAGTATATTGCCAATGATATTTTACATCATCATGAACGCTTTGATGGAACTGGCTATCCTGATGGATTAACAGGTAAAGATATACCTTTATTTTCAAGAATAATTGCAGTTCTTGATACATACGATGTGCTAGTAAGCGGTAGAATATATAAGCCTGCTGTTTCCAAAATAGAAGCAATTCAGGAAATAAAAAGATGCTCCGGAACACAATTTGACCCTTCAATTGTTAAAATATTTTTGGAAGTCTGTGCAAAATCTGGCATTATTCCAAAAGCCGAACAAACTCTTGAATTAATGTAATTTGTAATTAACGTTAAAAAAATATCTAATCTTCAAGTCCTGCCAAGTAATCAATTTTTACTGAATAATAATTGGCAATAGAAATCAGACTTGTTAAAGTTGGCTCTCGCAAATCATTTTCCCATAAACTAATAATGCCTTTGCTTACATTCAAACATTTAGCAAGTTCTATTTGCCCAATGTTTTTTTCTAATCTTAATTCTTTTAACCGTTTTCCAAAACTTGTTTTCATATTTTTATTATCTTACAAGTGTAAGAAAAATACTTGACTTCTTACTATTGTAAGATATATAATGTAATATAATTTATAAGGAGTAGATGTTATGATAGAACAAAAAAATAGAGATATAATAAATTATTTGAGTAAATATCTTCCATCTGACAAATTATATTTGGTCAAAAATTCTTTAAAAGATGCATCTGATAACACATATGAAAGTATAATGAAAATTAAATTTCATAAACCAGCAAATATTGCATTGTTGTCCATATTCTTTGGTGGATTAGCATTAGATAGATTTGTAATGGGCGACGTAGGACTTGCATTTGCAAAGTTAATTCTAGGAATTACTACCTTTGGGCTTTGGTGGTTTATTGACATATTTTGTAGTTATAAACGGGCAAGAGAAATTAATTTAAATAAAGTGTTGGTCAGTATAATATAAAATATAAATAATATAAAAAATGCAAATTTTATTAAAAAATTGCATTTTTATATTATTTTGTTGTTTTTTTGAATTTTTTATTATATTTTCATATAAAATAATCAACTATTATAATTTCTGTGTTTGCAATTTCCATACAACATTGTTAACAGTCGTATGCTTTCTAATCTTTCTTTTAATACGGAAGATAATTGTGCCTTTGCAATTTTATTATCGGTTTTGGTGTAAAGGTTAAATAAATGTTCAATTAAAATTGCTTCGGTATTTTGTGCAATCTTTATAGCCTCACAATAATTAGGAAGGTTTATTGTTTCACTTTGCTTTTCTTCTATTACGGTTCCGGTGATTTCACAGCAGACTATACTACTGCTTTTAATATTATTACCGGTTTTTTCAATTAATGCATTTAATACAATATCTTGCGTAATCGATGGCGAGCATTTTTTTAAAAATTCATAAATTTTTGACTGCTTATGTAAATTAATTAAAATATTATCAATTATTACTTTTTGGGTTAAACGTAAGTTTTCGGTAACACATACATTAGAATTTTCTTGCGTTGACACAGTTTTATTATTTAAGTCGTTTTTATATGCCTGTGCAAGTTTTTCAATGTTTCCGCCTGAACTTAAATCTACTTCATCATTATAATTACTATCTTGCACTTATTAACACTCCTCAATAAAAATTATATGTATATATTTATGATAGGAGTGATCTTAATGTTAAAAAACCGCTTGTTTAAAACAATGTACAAATTTCATTAGTACATAATTTTGGTAAAATAATAAATTAAAGTTCCTTGCGGTCCTCAAATGCTCTATTCAAAGTTACTTCATCGGCATATTCTAAATCACTGCCCATAGAAATTCCTTGTGCTATACGCGTTACTTTAATTCCGAGTGGTTTTAGTATTCGTGCAATGTAAAGTGCTGTTGCCTCTCCTTCGACATCTGGATTGGTTGCAATAATGACTTCTTTAATTTTTCCACTAGATACTCTGCTTAATAATTCTTTAATTCTAATATCGTTCGGTCCTCTATTTTCCATTGGACTTATTGTGCCGTGTAGTACATGATAAAGCCCCGAATAATCGCGTACTTTTTCCATAGCAAGTACATCTTTGGGCTCTTGCACTACACAAATTGTATCAGATATTCGGCTGGTACAAATACCGCAAGGGTCTACATCGGTAAAATTACCACATACGGAACAATATTTAATTTTTTGTTTAACTTCTAAAATTGAATTAGCAAAACCTTTTATTTCTTCTTCATTCATTCTTATAACGCTATACGCATAGCGCTGAGCGGTTTTCTGTCCTACGCCCGGCAATTTAGAAAAGTGGTTTATAAGTTTTGCAATAGGTTCTACATAATTCTTCATTAAATTCCTAGCCCCAATTTACCACCTGTAAGCGGTCCCATTGTTTTTTGATGTAATTCTTCGGCTTTGTTGTATGCCTCGGTCATGGCCGCAGTTATAAGGTCTTCGAGCATATTTACATCACTCGGATCTACTGCTTGCTTATTTAATTTAATTTCTATTAGTTTTTTCGTGCCGGACATTTTTACATTAACCATACCACCACCAGCAGAAGCAGTAACGATAGCATTTTTTAAATTTTCCTCAGCGACTGCAATATCATTTTGTAACTGCTGAGCCTGTTTCAACATTTGTTGCATATTGGGCATTCCGCCCATAAAAGGTTTATTCATTTTAATCCTCCACTTTTAATATATCGCCAATCTTTTGTGTTAGCCTTTCTAAAATTTGTTTTGCGTTATCTTCTTGCTTATCTTTTTTTACTATTTTAATATTGTATTCAAATCCTAGTTCTTTAAATACTTCGCTTAAACTGTTAATATTATTTTGTTTAGAAAGCACTGCCCAAACATAATCATCATAAACATAAATTATAAAATCTTGTGCAGATATTTCTACATTTGTAATGTCGCCACACGCCATATGTAGTGCAATCATACTTTGTTTTTTTAAACTTATAAGCACTTTTCCCCAAATTTTCCGTGGTGTAATAGTAGGTACTTCTTTTTCGTTTTCAGTTAATGTTACCTTTTCTGATGCAATAATATCATCTCTTTCAAATTCAAATGCGACTTTTTCTTGTTTAGATAAATTATTTAAAAAACTTACGGTATTAATTGTATTTTCCACATGTGTTAATTTGTTTTCCGCATTAATAGATTGACTAACTTTATTGCTCGGCTCATCTTTATTTTCAACATCAGTAGCCCTTTTCGCTTTTAAACTTATATCTTCTTTTTTATTCAAATCTACATTTAAACTGATACTACCATCACTTTTAATTGCTTTTGTCGTTTTTGCAAGAGGTTTTATTTTTGGTTCAGTTATTTTTTTTTTGATATCAGTTCCATTTATGCTTGATAATGCTTTTAAACAAGCGGATTCAAGCATTACACGTGGATTTAAACTATACTTTAAATCTTGCTCTGTCGCCGAAAAAATTTGCATACAAGTATTAAGCCCGTTAAAATCTGTGTTTTCGGCGCTTTTACTCATAGAATTAAATAATTCAGTTGGTATGGATAATACTAAATTAGGATTTTCACATACTTTAATAATCATAAGGTCTCTAAAATATGATGATAAGTCACGACATAATACTCCCATATCTTTACCGGATACAGCAATTGTATTAATTTTGGTAAATATATCAGACGCATTATATGTGAGAATTGAATTTACAAGAGAAACAAGCACTCCTTTATTAACTGCACCTAAAATATTAAG
Organism: Clostridia bacterium; assembly: GCA_023228225.1. Lineage (GTDB taxonomy): Bacteria > Bacillota > Clostridia > Christensenellales > UBA1242 > JALOBO01. The sequence continues at coordinate 2,781 of JALOBO010000022.1, read as the reverse complement.
CACATCATTGTATGTTATTTTAGAAGTAGAATATGCCACACACATATCCGCAATAGATAGCATATCTCGCACACTGCCTTGACCGGAACTTGCAATTAGTTTAACTGCTTCGAGTTCATATTCAACATTAATATCGGTTAAAATACTAATTAATAATTCGCTTAGTTGTTTTTCGGAAATTAATTTAAAATCAAAACGCATACAGCGAGATAGTATTGTAGGTGGTAACTTTTGCACTTCGGTTGTTGCCAAAATAAACAGCGCGTGTGCTGGTGGTTCTTCCAGCGTTTTAAGCAATGCATTAAAAGCACTGTCTGTTAACATATGAACTTCGTCAATAATATACACCTTATATTTACCGCTTAACGGCGAATATTTTACTTTCTCTCTAAGTTCTCTTATTTCATCTACCTTATTATTGCTTGCCGCATCTATTTCCAAAATATCAAGGTTTGAAGGATCTTCAAGCGCTTTACACACTTCACATTTGCCACAAGGCGCATGCTCTTTATCTAAACAATTAACAGCGCGTGCAAATATTTTTGCAACAGAGGTTTTACCCGTCCCGCGACTGCCCGAAAATAAATATGCGTGACTAATTTGCCCGCGTGCAATTTGATGCTGTAAAGTTTGAGTAATGTGGTCTTGTCCAATTACATCTTTAAATAATAATGGTCTATATTTACGATATAATGCTAGGTATGCCATAATTTCTCCCTAATTATATTTTAGTACAAATTTAATGTTAGGTCAAATCTATTGTACTTCAAGTAATTTTTTTTTAATGCGCAACAATGCATTATCTATACTTTTAATACCTTTATCAAGCATAGTTGCAATCTCGCCATAACTATATCCTTGCAAATATTTTTGTAATACTCTTTTTTCAAATTTTGAAAGTGTATTCGTTAATATGTAATCTATTTTTTCATGTTGTTGTTTGTTTATAAATTGCTGTTCGGGGTCTAAGTTTTGTGAAGGTATTACAAGACCCAATTCTTCATCTTCTTCACTCTCGTTAAATGCAATAAACACATAATCATTTAATGGTTTGTGTTTTTGTCTGTTTGCCGACTTTACCGCCGTTTGAATTTTACGCCTAATGCACATTTTGGCAAATGTTTTAAAATTAGCATTTCCATTTAAATTAAAACTATAAATTGCCTTATTAAGTCCGATCATTCCTTCTTGAATAAGGTCATCTTGTTCGCCACCTGTCAAAAAATATTGTCTACTAATTGTTTTAACATATAATTTATATTTTTCTATTAAATCAAAAACAGCGTGTTCATTCCCGCTTTTTGCCTCTCTAATAAGTTCAATTTCGTTTAAAATTTCTTCCATTATTTCCCTTTTCTTTGCCTTACCGCTTCATATAGCACAATACCGCATGCAACAGAAGCATTCAACGAATTAATTTTGCCATACATAGGTATAGAAATAACCGCATCAGAAAGTTCTTTTGTAAGTCTTTTTACACCTGTGTTTTCGCCACCAATAATTAATGCAATAGCACCCTTTAAGTTTGTATTATATATGTTTTGCCCATCTGCTTCGGCAGAATAAACCCATATGCCTTTTTCTTTTAATTCTTTAATCGTATCATTAATATTTGTAACGCGTGCCACTTTTACATAATGTAACGCACCCGCACTAATTCTGACAACGGTTTCATTTACTTCTACCGCGCGATTTTTAGGAATAATGACTCCGTGGACGCCCGCACATTCGCAAACTCTTACCACACTACCCAAATTATGTGGGTCTTCTATGCCATCTAAAATTACAATAATTGGCTCTTCGCCTTTTGAAGTGGCATAAGATAGAATATCCTGTACGCTAGAATAATCAAAATCTACGATATCGGCAATTACACCTTGTGGGCGTTTACTTGGACTTAAATTCAAAAAAGACTGTTTGTCTAAAAATATTATATTTATTTTACGGGATTTCGCTAAGTTAATTATGTTTTGAGCGACGACATCTTGCGTTCCGTTTTGCAAAATTATTTTATTAATACTTGTGTTGCTTTCAAGTGCTTCAAGTACTGAATTTTTGCCTTCTATAATCATTTTAAACTGTCCCTTTATTTAATATTAAATCTACAAACCGATAAATGCGTTCATATTGTCCTGTTAAATATAAAAATCCAAAAACTGCCTCAAAACCTGTTGCTTTTTTATATTCTTCTACATTTGCATTTTTTGCCATACTATGCACATGAGTATTTCTGCCCCTACGCATTATATTATGTTCTTGCTCAGAAAACAAAGGCAACAATAAATCTAAATGAAGGCTTTGAGCAGGAGCACTCATATACTCATTACAAAAAATATGTAGTTTGCCGGACTTTGCAGGACTTTTTTTAGCAAAATAAGTACGCAATATTAGAGTGTACACACTGTCACCCACAAACGCTAGTACTTGCGGATTAAGCAAATTTGCCTCTTCCACACTTAAAATTTTAGTTAGTAATAATTCGTTTTCCATATTTTTTCCAGTTTGTTTTTGTATAAAATAGTATAACACAAAAGACTATAACTCACAACAAAATACTTAAAAATTCCGTTCAAACTTAACAAACGGAATTTTTAAATAATATTTATGATATTTTAAATTGCGATACCAGATACTACTCCAAAATATTGTACTACACCACAAAATATATAGTAGCAAAGAGTTTTTTGATAGTCTTCGCTAATTAGTAGTTGTTCTTCTTCTGGGCTAGATAAAAATCCGCATTCAATTAAAATTGATGGCAAACTAGTACAATTTAAAATA
>JALOBO010000123.1 GCA_023228225.1 Clostridia bacterium | reverse complement strand
TTATTTTGTGAAAATATCAACGACTATTTTTATTGATTTTAGTGATACATTTCGTTATTCAAACGAATGGGAATGGTATTTAAATAATACAAGAATATATCCTTTATTAGCAAAACGCAGCAGAAATGCAGAACAAGAAAATCCGCACATTCTTGGAACGGCAGAGGCGGTAACGGAAAACGCAAGCAACGCTTGGTCGTGTTTACAATCTTTTTATGTTAATGATTATCTTTCCGCTTTATTAGATGTATTAAATGGGATTGGTTATAGTCAAGAAACGGTTTATGAATTGGGTGTAGTTTCCCCAACAAAAACGTCTGGGACGGCAGCAAGCATTATTGCGCCAAAAGCGCAAGTGAATGGTGTTGATGTTTGGTCTGTTGTTTCAAACGGAACAACGCAAACGCTATTTAAACTTGATTTAGATTATCATATAAAAGCATTAAAAACATTAATCAGTGTTACTGGTACATATTCTGAATTGCTTAAAACATATGCTGCATTATTGGCAAACGATACCGAAGGAATTGCATTTGATTATACATCTAATGCTATTTATCTTAAAATTGCAACATCAACCGTAGGAACAGTTAGCGCATTATATGCTTATTTAAATACTAATGAAATGGGTTTTATCGGTACTTATGATGGTATTTACAAACCCGTTATTATTAAAGAACACACTGACCCACAATCGCTTGGGGAAAAGGCAGAGGTAACATTCACATTTGTGTTAAGCAACACGCCTTATTCGGGGTAAAATAATGCCATTATACGAAATTGCAGTTAGATATTATACAAATAAAACAAAAGAAACATCAGCACAATATAAACCTCAATTAGCCGAAAAAACACAAGCGAGAACAGAAGAAATAAAAGAAAAGTCTGAAGGAAGAAGTTTTACAATCCCACACAAAGCGGTTACTCTTGCACTGGGGGGGGCCGCTAAAGTTAATCAATACGTTGGCGAACTGACAGAAAATACTGTTTCACAAAAAAGAGCCTCTGTTGCGTTGACCTATGTTGGTTTTGGTATTTTGGCATTAAGCAACCCTATTTTGGCCATAGGTGGTGCGGCCTTATATACGGCAAATACAGTTGCACAATTTGAAATCAGAAGATATAAAGAGAACCTAACGGCAAATTATTTAAAAGATTTAAGCGGTGGAACAGTAAAAACAGGAAGGTAGGTGTTAAATTTGTACGGATTTAATTGTGTAATAACAGATAACGCAACAACATATACAATCCCTATGGAAAAATTAAATCAAACATTTAAAGTTGACGAAAGTCTTGATAGCGCAATTATAATTGAACCGTTATCAACACGAAAAGAACAATATCCACGTTTCAAACAAACAACTATAACTGTTACAGATAATGATACGCCTTATGTTTGGGATTGGCTAACGTTTGGTGACAGTGTACAGGTTATAACATCCGGTGCAACTCAAAGATATTCTCACGCAATAGAACTTATTGAACCAACAAAATGGCTTGAAAAAATACCATGTGGTTCATTAACATTTACACAACCGCTTAGCGGAACACAAAAAACGCTATATGATATCGTTTCGCGTTTGAGATATTTGTGTCCGTTTGTGCGTTATACAAAAGTTGAAACCACAAGGGCATTTACAATAGACGCCGATTTAGAAGATGAATTAAAAACGATACCTGTATCTCAATTTTATTTAGACAAAAAAAATCTTCGTGAGGCTTTAATAGAAGTATTCACTTATATAAATGCAATTCCTCGTTTGATATTTGTTTCAAACGAACTTGTGCTGGTGGCGGATAAAATTAATGATAGACATGAGCGAATTCCATTTACAATACAAGGAAGCAAAATAATTGATTTTAAAACAGAAATCAGTGGCGAAAATTATGCTACTAAAGTAGAAAGTTACCAAGAAAATGTAATTCCATCAAATGATACTACAACACCAAACGCGTTTGCAAATTCAATTACAGATGCTATTACATTTCGTGCAGATGATATTATAATTGGCGAAAATACAATCAAAATGTATTTAAATACAAAAGTTGATCGATTATTGTCGGTTAAGGTTAAAACAACGACAGATGATACTCCAGATTTTGTTTCAATTATTGATTTATCTTCATATGTTTATGAAAAACAAGTTTATGATACATTATTAACGGTTGGTGGAGTTGGGACAAAAAACTATGCATTTTATTGGCAACGTGGTTCAAACATTCTAGATGGATTTAATTATACAAATGCCGTATTGTTTCCGGTTATGGCAATTGAAAATATTTTAAATGATATAAATTCTAATCGTTTATGGTATGAAGTTGTATTTTTAATTACCTATATACCGTTTATTGAAACAATTCATAGCGAACAATATCGTGAAGATTTAATCACAAACACCATGGAAAGCACTATACAAATCAACCCAAGAGAACGCATAAATAATGCATATAAAAGCACAAACAACTTATATGGGCAAATACAACGCATTGGAGTAGATACTTTTGCATTTAGTAAGTTGCATAAACATTTATCACTTTATGAGCCAACAACAAACGATGATGGCATTTATTCGCTTGGCGATTATACCGACGACGGATATATTATCACAACGGTTGAAATAGTTTTTTATAATCATTTTGTAATTGCTCGATATGAATTAAGTTTAAATTTTAATCGATATGCACAATATACAAGCATTGATAAAGAATTTAGACCATATGAAATCACGTTAACAAAATCAGACTATACATTAAAACGTGATATTATGATTCCAATGTTTATTGTAGAACTTGATACAACACTTAACACAAATCATGTAGAAAATGGGTTTGTATCGCCTTTTATGAAAACATTTGAAGATGCCGATGCGCTTGAGTTAATAACTTGTGGCACGCTTATAGAAAGCGAAGAATCCGTTGGTGTATTAATGCCGTTAATTATAATGGCCGAAAAAAATACCATTAAGTTTAAAATGGATTTTAAAGATACAAAACTTGCTGGCGAAATGGCAAATACAACCGCAGTCGCAGGATCATGGGTAATAAAGCAAGTTCCATATACCAACACAGATGGAACATTAAACATTGTGCAAATAGAATTATATCATAATTATTGGTCATATTTAGAAACGACTATCAACGGCGATTTGCAAGCAATGAATCGCGCGGCGAGATATTTGCCATATGTTGATACATCAAAAAATGTTCTTTCGTTTGGAACGACTTCAGACACAATGCCTTGCGCAATTTATGATAATTATGCGGCCTTTCCAGCAGAGGGTTGGGATAACCAATATTATCTTGCCCTTGATACATTTAAAATATATGAATGGACAACAGAATACATTGATTGGGGGTTTGCATCGGCGTTTAAAAACACACCAATCTATTCACTGCCAGAATATGATATTGCAAAAGATCGTTCAGAAATTATTGGGTTAGAAATGACGTTGCCAATCATTCCAAACAAAAATCATGTAAACACCTTTATAATTGGCGATATGCTTTCTCAAGACAATGTTTTAATTAAAGAAAGAATAGCAAAAACGCTTTACATTTATACATCTACAACACCGTTTAGCAAAGCAAACACAAAAAATGTTGGTCTAGCAACAATAACGGCGGTTTCCCCAACCGTAGTTGACGACAATTGTTTAAGCATTGATACTACTATTTGTAACAACAATGATTATTATGCTATTGGAGATTCGGAAGGCAATTTATATCTTGCGGTTAATCAAAAAAACTTTGCAGGAACAAAAGTAGTTGTTGATTCAATATGGTTTAATTTTTTAACTGAAAGGACAATGTAAAATGAAAACAAAAAAAATAAACATTTTTAAGATTATTAAAGGGTCACTTTTTGTATTGGTTGGTATTATATTTATTTTTGCAAAATTTTGGGAAATCAGTTTAACCGTAAATGCTTATTTAAGCGACGGATCTATAGGCGATTATATATTTACGATTACTAGAGCAGATTTTATACCAAATTATTGGGAACAGATTTTTAGTATATCCGGTATTAACTGGATTTTCAGCGCATTATTTTTTGGAATTGGTGTAACTGAAATTATAGAGGGGGTAAAAAAATGAGTATTGCAGTATATTTTTACGATTTATCAGCAAAACTTATCAAGCAAGGAAGTTTAACAGTTTCAACAACAGAGCCACATTACACATTTTCAGAAACAGAAGTGAGCATTCAGCAAGGCGATATTGGAAGCCATACAATAATGGCGGTATTTCCAGATGGCATGTTTACGGCAGGCAACACGGGTATATACGCAAGTTTTGTTGCTCCAAACGGCAATTCAAATAAGTTAATCCCGGGCGAATATCAAACAAGTTATATAGCGGGATACCCAATTAGTGGTGAAACCACATTTGTTAATTGTGCGTTGTTTGTTCTTGATACAGCGTTTTATACATATGTTGCTGGCCGTTATTTATTCGCAGTTGGAATGGTTGATTCGACTACTGGCCCAATTAAAAAAACGGCGTTAGGTAATTATATTGTTGATAATGGCATTGATAATTTTGATGAAAACAGTTTAACCGCAAGTGATTATGATAATCTTTTAACAGCTATTACTAATTTAACGGCGGGTTTTGGCGCAGATATTGACGCGCTTGAAACAGGAAAACAGGACGCCACAATTCGCTTTGATGACGCCTATTTGGGCGTTACAATCCAAACAGATATTTTTCCTGCAACAAGCGGCGAAGAAACCGTCATGGGTAAAATCGAAGTGGCAAGGGATATAAACCCGGCAACTATTAGCGATATACCAACAATCATCTATTTCCATGGCGTAGTTGTGAACACTGCAGGAGTATTATCCATGAAAGCCAATTCTGGTAAAGCAATCGTGTTTGGTAAAGCGATTAATGGTACTGGAGTGGTTGGATTTAGTGCAACTGGCATGTGGGTATGGATTCCTATCTCAGATAACGTAACAAAGA
>JALOBO010000021.1 GCA_023228225.1 Clostridia bacterium | reverse complement strand
TGGATAATTGCTACATAATCTTCGTGCATCTTCGGATGGTTCGAAAGCGACCGCAGTTATTTCATTATCAATATCTGGTTCACGGAACACAGAATATTTGATTTGTTTTGCGTCGGCCTTATCTATAAGGTCTTTTAGAGATTGTTCATTCGGTATTGATAAAAAAACCAGGTACTTCGAGCATTCGTGCCATTCTTTTGCAATGGTAGGATGATTGTGTTGAAACTCGATTGCAGCATGCGCTGCTTGAACCGCTTGATAGCCTGGTGCAATATCTTGTCTAGCGACAGTTATTAATTTTGAATGGCAATTAATCTATGTTTCTTTCATGATTATGATTTTTGTTTATTTATTTTTATTATATATACATTACTTTAAAATAGTTTCAATTAATGTCCACCTTTTATTATACTTAATCCAATTATTTTTTTGCTCCTGCATCTTCTAATAGCCTAGAGGATTCTTTTAGCGAGGAACCAGTTGTTATAATATCATCAATTACACAAACATTTTTATCAACAATTTTTGAAAGTATCTTATCGTTTATTTTTAGCCAATTCGATATTACGTCACGAAATTGCGGTGCAAATTTCTTTATTGAAAAATAATTGTTTTTTCTTTGTCTGTCAATATCTGCTTGTAATGTTTTAATGTTCTTTTCTTTTAATCCAAATTTTTCACCTTGTATTATAATCTCATCGAAATTTGGATTTTTGAATATACCTGCATTGTATGTTACCATATCATAATATTTAGGTAAATGTCGGTTTAACTCATTACTTAAATTTGCAATTAGCGAACTTGAGCTTTCTAATAATATGATAGTATCAATTTCTTCCTTTAAAATTATATCTGCCATATAAATTGAAGTTCTATTGATAAATTTAGAATAACTATTTGCATCTATAGTATAAATTGAACTTTTACCTTTTATTGCATTTAATACTTCTACATAATTAACATTGTGATCATCAGTTCGTTGATACACTGAATATGCAATACCAAACGGTAATTTCATTTGATATGGCTTATGCAATTTTCCTTTGCCAAAAGATGTATTTATTAAATCATTAGATAATGAATCGAATAAAATGACGTTATCTTGTATTACAAAACCTTCGTTTATAATTGATGAATACGTATCGAATTTAGGAATGCGCATTTGTATTTTATTTTAATTTTTCGCCGTGATCATCAATTGCTTTCTTCAATGCATAGTTTAAAGTACCGTCTATTTCAATCAATTCTTTTTTGACAACTGAATATATGCCTGTTGATAATGCAAGTGCGTGATGAGGCAATCCTTCAGAAACACCTTTATGTAAAGCGTTTAATCTTATGTAAAGATTTTTGATATCTTTAACTTTACCAGCAAACGCTGTTTCATTTGAACCAAGTACATCATATGTATCAAGCATAAGCCATTTCATTTTCGATTCTCTCTCGAAAACATCAAAAGAAAGATGCTTAGACGGTATTACGCCGATAACATAACATGGAAAAATATCATCAGGATATTTTTCACTTGGGTCGCCGTACGGACTCATTATGTATCTTAACGGTCTAAAAAATTTATCATCAAGTACTGCTTGTTCATTGATATAATCGTTTAATGACGGAATTCGTTGTTTCATACACTTTATTTTAATTTATATATTCATCGGTGTCAAGTATTGCAATTGCTCTTTCGACACAACCTTCAGTTAAACCGAAACCTCTTATGTTATCTCTATGAATATTTACATCAAAATTGTTTGCTGTTTGAACAAATACTTCTTGTTGGTAATCATAATAGCCATTAATGTCATCTATAATAACAAATGATTCTATGTTGATTTTATCAAGATGCTTTGTTATCCAAACGTCAATTTCGTCACCTCTACGAATGTCATCAAAATCAACAATCCCGCCGCCGTTATTCGTTATGAAATTGTATGCGTATACTGCACTAGGCGTAATATCAATAAGTTCTCCAGGCAATTCTCTATCATTCCACATGTTTTGCATTGTTTGCAAACCAGCATCTTTCCATGTACTGGTCATTACAATTTTTGCATCTGTTGCATCAATAAGAATTGCTAAATTCCTTACAAAATCAGGATGAAAAATATCGCCGTATCTATCTTGTTTTGTTGTTGCTTGCCACGGAATATTTAATACGCCGTCAATATCTAAAAAAATAATTTTCATCAATCGTCGGTTTTTAATTTGTTATAATCATCATATCTGTAACTGTCATTAACACAACATGCTTTGCAACTATCTGCAAACACATCGTCATCAGTAACCATACCTAGATAGGAACAACCGTTAATTGGGATTCCTCGCCATCTGCCTAAATAAATCGAATACGGACAATGCTTTGTGTAATACGTGTAATCATCAGCCGATTTTTTATTCATTTTTTCAAAATCGGGTTCGTAACAATATGGACCTTCGGGAATTACTGTTTCATCAAATTTCATGTTGAAAAGTTTCTTCCACCAGCATCCAAACATTGCAAACCAATTGCCTATTATGTAAAGTTTTCTATTTAAGAATTTCTTCATCTTTTAAATTTATTTTTGTTCCATAATGAATAAAGTTGACAACATCACCTTGTTGAATCACGTCAAATGTTCTGCATATAAACAAAAAATCTTTGTACGCTTGAATCAAATAATTTGCAGACGTTGGTATTCTGTATAAATATTTTTCCAATTCTGGAAATTCTTTTGCTGCAGCTGCTTTTGTGTATATTTCAGGACGACCCATCAATAAACCTAGTGCTTGCGCTAATTGAAATGCAAATATTTTTCGAACTTCGATTACTGAGTTTTTTCCAAATTCATCAATTGATAAATCTAAAGTTTCAGCAACAGATAGTCTAGATTCCCATGAATGCGATTTCAATGCAGATTTTACAGATTCACGATATGTTGTTTTTGAATAATGCGATAAGAAACAACGTAATACTCTTACAGCTTTTAGAATTTCATTTCTTTTTACTTTTGTATCGAGAATTAATGGAAATTCTTGTTCATGTAAACGATATGTTGTAATTAAACTATTTTGAATTTCATCGCATGTTCCTTTATAACAATCTGTAACCATGCCATCTTTAATTACTATGATGTTTCTGTTTTCTTCTTTTGAACTATCGCAAAATTCTTTGCATTCTTGAAATGACGGTAATTTATCGAATACATAAAAAACGTCAATATCTAGTGAATCACCAGATCCATGTATGTATCTTATCATACTTTGTATTTTTCGATTATTTCTCTAGCTTCTTTTAATGATTCTAATAGCATGCCATTTGTAAACCCAAGTTTTCTTCTGCCGATTGGCGTATCAATAAAACCCATCAGATTCTTTAAAGAATCTAGAATTTCATTTTCCAATGGCATAACAACAATTGGAATTATTGCAAATTCAGATTCATGAGTTTCAATATGATATTTTTTTTCTTTAAACAACCTTTGCATATCTAAAACAAAATCATGCAGTTCACTTTTTGCATGTGCTTCATCAACATATAATTTGGCAGCACGAATTTTGCAAACGTTTACATTATTTGCACCAATGTATACCGGTTCATCTTTATACGTTAAATCTTGTATGACGTATCCTAATGTTTTCTTTAGTTCCATAATTATATTTTGTTAAAACGTTTCAAAATGAAAAACAAAAAAACCTGAATACATAAACATATCAAGTACATCCATTTGAAATGCATAAACAATTCAAGTCGTGTAACCTGATGTGTAAAAAAATAAAATGTAGGTATTACAATGAGAATGATGTTTATAATAAACATTATTGCAATAACCGCATCATCCCATTCTAATTCTTTAATAAACTTTTTCAATTTTTCCATTTGTCAATTTTTTAAAATCAAATATACAACATTTAGTATGCAATAGCAAATTAATATGTATATTTGTTTATTAAAGTTTCTCTAGAACTGAATCCTCTACTTCTTGGCGATATGATAACAACAGGAGCAGATTGAGCATTTTTATAAACAGATCTTACCATTTGTTTAACAGCAAAATCAATTTCAGTTTGCATTTCTTTTTCTGATAAATGATAAATTGTATCATCATAAAAATCAGGATTCAATTCGTGTCGATTGAATTCTTGGATAATATCAACTTTAGATTTTCGCGAACGAATAAGATCTGCGCAAATTCCAGATTGTGCAGGATAATTGATTGGATCTTCCATTGCATCAGGTAATTCAGCAGCAGGTTTTGTTAATCCATTAAACAATCCTTCAGGAACAATTTCTTTGTCCCAACGATCATTTATATATTTTGCAAATCTGTATAACTCAAGTTTTGTCATATCACCAATAGGTTGGTGCACACCTATACTTCCAATGTCATGAAACGATGCCCAGCCCAAAACATTTTCTGTATGATTTCCTGTTGAAACAATTCCGCTTTTAAATCTGTGATTTGCCGCGATTGCTTGAACAGATCTTAATACCGCATGCATTGTTGAATAACCTGCCAATGGAATTTCTAAACCTGAAGATTTAAAACTTTCTTCATCAACTTTTTTGATTTCTTGATAAATTCCTTCAACTGGATTTACATACAATTTGCAACCAAGTAAATCAGCAGTTTGTGCAGCATACTTATATGTAACCGAACCGTAATTTAAACTTGACGGATTTGTAATGAATACTGTGTGTTCGGGCCCCATTGCATCTACAACAATTGCGGCAACAATTGAAGAATCAAGACCGCCGGATAGATGTACTTGTGCATTAGGGATTCCACAAAGTTTAAAGAATTCCTTTTGTTCAAAAACCAATGCATCATATATTTCAGAAAACTTACTGTTAACTGTACGATTAACGATAGGAATCAAATTTTGTGTATATACACTAAGATTTGCTGTTTTGAAATTTGGTAATTGCGTACAAAGATTTCCGATTGAATCGAAAACTAAACTTCCGCCATCATAAATTACAATGTTTTTCAATATGTCACCTAAACCACATGAATTTACCATGATAACAGGTACATTATTATTTTTTGCAATTTTTTGGAAAAGATTGTAACGAACTTCTTGTTTTCCATAATAGAAATACGATTGGTTGATTGAAATTAAAACCTCAGCACCCATATTTACCATTTCTTCTGGAATATTTCTTCTGTGATTTTCAAACCAAGAATCTTCGCAAATTGGAACTCCAATATTTACTGATGAATAATCACGAAGAACAATGTTGAATATTTTTGTTTCTTTTCCAGGAATAAAATACTTTTTGTCTTCATGATGGTCAGTTGTTGCAAGCAATTGCTTATGATATACTTCAAGTTTTCCTCGATTTATACATGCAACAGAATTTCTTAATTTTGGGAACCCTGATTTGTTGATTCCGCCACAAGAAACATAACCAACGATGAATGTTTGGTTGTCTTGTAAATTTTTATTGATTAACACAAGATCTTTGATATAGCTTTCTTGTTTTCTTACAAAATCAATTCTGTCCCATAATGAACCGCAGCAATATCCACTTATTGCTGTTTCTGGAAAAACAGAAACATCAACTTTATCATATGCATCTTGTTTTATGCATTCCAAAATTTTATCGAAATTTCCTTGAAGGTCGCCTGTGACCGTGTTAATTTGATGACCGTTAATTTTCATATATAACAATATTTAAAATTTAAAGTGTAAAGAATGCAAAAATTCGTGGTATTGCGTGAAATATATCTATCCAATTGTTATTGAATACGACAAAAACTACAATGTATACTATCAGCCAAATGAATTCAACAAGCATGCCAAAAATTCCGCCAATTTCGTGCGTTAAATCGCTATGACTTATTATATCAAGAATAAACCAAATAATTCCTGATGTTACAAAGTACATTAAAAAATCAAGTATATGCATAATTTATTTTGTCAATTAATTAAAATCAAATATACAACATATTACATGCAATAGCAATAGTTTCTTACATTATTTAAAAAATATTTTCCTTCCTACGCTCCATCCTATAGGAACTTCTGAATTTTTTTTTATTTTTTTATTTGTTTTTAACAGAACATTGTAAATCCACATTGTGCCAAATTGTGAATTTTTTATTCCTATATTTTCTTTTGCCCTTTCACTTAATTTTTGTCTTGTGTATTCGTCGAATACTCTATTACTTAAACTAAACTTAAGTTCACCTGATATGTATCTAGGATCATTTTTTGCAACTCTAAAGCATTTGCCATCAGCATCGATAACTGTTACAGTATTTTTCCATATTGACCAATATTCGCCGCTTTTATATTTTTCATCATCTTTACGTACTCGAATGACATTATCATTAGAATCTTTAACATATAAATACCCTGTTGATTCAGCATGTAATTCGTCATTTATATAACGGGAATCTTGTGTTGAAACAAATGACTTATTTCCGTACGAATCTTTTACGCATACAAAGCCCTTTGTTGCTCCCACGAGTGTACCGTTTAAATATGCAGGATCGTTAATAGAAACAGTCGATATTTGTCCATTCACATCTTTAACTGTTACTAAGCCGACCGTGTGATATCCTTTATTCGGCACGTGATAATTTTCATTGAGCGGATTATGTATGAACTTTGTTATTTCTTCTGCTTCAAACTTAATAGCGTCTTCTCTGCAATTAAAGTCATCCTTTATTATTTCCTTTTTAAGCTTTGTCTTATCTGGTTTCCATGTTTTCATAGAACCTAAATAAGAATCTAAAGTAGGATGAACTTTAGAACTTCTTGAACCGATATAGAATTGTTTAGTTTCTATATGTATTACTTTATAAACGTAATGATACATAAACATTTGTTTTATTTATATATCAAAGTGTCGAGTTCGAACTCGACACAAATTTATTCAGGAGTGATCCGTGTGGGTGTCGAACCCACGACCTGAGGGGTTAGAATCCTCCGCTCTACCAGTTGAGCTAACGGGCCAAATATTATTTCATCTGTATTCGTTCTCCTAACGTGATGTTCTTATCTTCTTGCAATCGAATTTTCTTTTTTGGTATGATGTGTCTTCGTCCTACTGATTTTCCTTGATATTCATTCGTAACCCAACCTCTTTGTCCTTTTGCGATATTTATGATATCATACATTTGTAAACAAGGCGAATCTGCATTAGCATATATAATTTTATAGACACATGGCCAATTAGATCGTTGCAAAACTGTTGCGTAAATTTTCATTGCGGTATCATTATGACCTTGTAATTTTTCTTTATTTGTTACTTTAATATTTGCCATAAAAGTAACAGTATCAACAACAAGATAGTCATATCCTTTACCGCTATGAATTTCTGGAGATATTTTAAATGCAATCGTGCGATACATTCTACACGATTGCATTGTTATGATAGTTGAAAGTATCAACAAAAAAGTAATAATTCTTTTCATATATTATAACGATTTGTAAATACTGTAGTAATCCATGAATATTTCCATTGGGTTTAAACCTGAATCAATGAAACTTGCAATTGCATCATTGTATGAGCCATCTTTGAAATTGTTTGCAACATTTTCCTTAAATGCAGTAATAACCTTTCCAAGTTCTTGACCTTTTAAACCTGTTGCTTCCATAATCATGTCACCGTTAATTGCTTCGGAAACACGTTGATTTCGTTTATCAGTTTCTTGTAATTTCAAAAGTGTTGTTTTGAAATTTGCTTCTGGGAAAAACGAATCAATAGTATCATGATATTCTTCCTTGTTCTTTAAGAAAGTAAATTTCGATTGAACATTATTTTTCTCAGCATATTCAAGGAATCCTTGATATGTTGAACGTTTAGCATTACGCTTACGGTCAATATGATTTAAGTTTTCCATTTGGAAATTATCAACATTGAAATATTTTCCTTCAATAATCCATTCAAAAATTTCCTCGGTTGTATCAAAACCTTTTAAATATCGGTCGTAATCATAACCTAAAAATTCAAAAATTTTACGTGAATCTTTAGAAATAACAATGTCTGTTGTTAATCTTCCAGAAAATGTTCGGAATGGAAAGATTAATCCTTCAAACCCATATTTCAAACCAAATTTATGAGCAATTTTACCCATAAGATTTCCAGTAGGATCCCACGAAAAGAAATCTTTTGCTGTTTCCCAATTCCTTGTAGGCTGCGGTATAATATCAACTTGATATTTTTGATATTCAAATGAATATACATTGCCATTGCAATATACCGGTCCAAATCTTGCTTTTAACCGTTCGCCTATGTTTCCTAAATCTCCTGTGTTTAGGATAAGTAAATCCAAATCGCCATGCGTTTCTTTTGTTCTATAAAAAGATACTGTTGCAACTTCTGTATTAAACATTTCAGTTATAACAGGAATTAATTCGTCTTGTATTCGCAAGTGTTCACTTGTTGTTTTTCGTTCAGTGTACACATTTAAAATTGCCATTGCCTTTCCACCCATTTTTTTATTTTATTAATTGTTAAAATCAAATATACAACATTACGAAACCGATAGCAAGGGAAATACTAATTATTTTTAAATTTCCATGAAAAACCTTGCGATTTCTTCAATTTATTTTTGCAGCACATTAATATTGTTTTTGTCACGAAATTATTATCGCGAAGTTCGGATAGTGTCCATTCTTTTAACGATACGTTTTCATTATTTATTTGTAATATAGTCTGTTTGATTTTTGCTGCATTCTGTAGATTTCTATTGTATGCTTGCATATTTTTATAATTACAATCTGTTGTATAAAACCACATATATTCATTAAACTTGTAATTACTATTATCTTTATTATTTCTATCACAACATATTTTCACATGACCAGCATGGAAACCTTCACTGTTTGCATCTTTTGAATTAAAAAATTCTCTTATAAATTTACCATCTAATGAATATTGACAAATAGCTTTATACTGTAACGGAACATCAATTATCTCGTGTACAGTTTCATTTGCCAAATACTTCCAGTAACTATTGTGAACTTTTCTGTATTTATTTCGCTCTGAATCATTGCACGCTCTGAATATGTGTGATGAATTGCATTTAATATGATATGCTGCGTTTGCTGGACTATCCCAAATCTTTAGTATTTTGCCGTTACTATCAAATTGTATAACATCAACAATTTTCCGCATTTTATCTAAGCTTTCTTTTTTCAATTTTCTGTTAACTGTTCCTTCGCCGCCGTCTGTCATATTAGATAATGGACCCTCCCGTAAATCACGTCGTCCTATTTTTCTTATTAAATCAATTTCTTTATTGCAAGATTCAACAAACGTTAGACTATCGTAAACTTTTAAAATTATAGGTGTATAACCGGACGTTTTTATCTTATTTATTATGTTCTGCTTTAACGCGTTTACACTTGTCGATTTAAACATGTGTGCAGTCATTCGCATTCCTTTACCTCTACCTACATAAAAAGGTTCATAATTAAAAATGATATCATCAAATGTATAATTGCCAGGCTTCAACGGATTGAGATAAACATACACATAAAATTCCATACTTGATATTTTTATTTATATATTCATATAAGATTACAAAATTTGTAATCTTATTAGCAAAACATTATTCTAACATTTTATTAAGTTCAATTTTAATTCTTTTCGCTGTTTCTCCGCGCCAATATTGTGCATTACCTAAAAAGTAACAAATAATAGATCTTGCAGAATCAGCGTAATAATTATCATTTATTGATTGCAACGTTGACATTGCGTCAAGATATGGTTTTGCACCGTAACCGACGTTTTTCCAATCGGAACGAATTTCATTTGCAATTTCTTTTAGTGGTCGATGATTTGTTTCCATTTTTATTTTATCAATTAATTAAAATCAAATATACAACATTTATGATGTAATAGCAATAGTTTTACTGATTATTTTGCAATAAAATTAAATTAGAATTTGACATTAAAGCATCAACCTTATCATTATCTAAATTCAACAAGAAATTTGAAAGTTCATTTGATAACTTTATAAAATTTTGTTGAACTTTTTCAAAAAATTCTTCGCGTTCTTTTGTCCAAGCAATGATTGTGTATTCTCGTTCAAATATACCTGCGTTGTTATGCGAATGATGCAAAAACTCAGATGTTGTTTCACAGCCACCAGTATCAGTATGTGCAGTAGTTGCAGATGTAGGTGAATTTCTTTTCCTCGAGTAATACGTTTTTATTTTTGGCGCATCTTCATCATTAAATAAATAACGATTTGTTTCTTTTACATAAGAAACAAAATATTGAAACGATATGTTTGTTTTTAATCCTGCATCAGCATGATTATAATCAGTTCTACATTTTAATGTTCCAGTCGAAAACTTAATACAAATTACCTTTGTTTCATTTGCAAGTTCAATTCGTTTACGTTCAATTGCGTATGTTGATGCTTCAGAAATAATTTTACGCAATTCACGTATGTCAGTAGAAACAATTTTTTGTTTATATGGCGGGTAGCAGCCTCTATCATTATATCCTTTATGACCTTCCTTCATAAACCACGGTGTGGTATCAACAATATAAGAATATAAATGTTTAGGTATTTTTGTTGTATAAGAAATACTTTGGATATCTTCTGTTATATCGGTCATTTCAATGTCAAGATTCTTCTTTTCCATTTTCAAAAAATCTTCCGATGCAATTTCAAATGATAAATTAATTTTCATATTCAATTTTTATTAATGTAAAATCAAATATACAACATTTATGAAGCAATAGCAAATTATTATGCATAAAATTTTTCCAAATGCGATTCTAAAATTCTTAAGAATTCTCTTTTTTCTTTTATTGAAAGTTCATCATCTTTCAAAAAAATTAATGATTCATCATCTGTTAAATTTTCGCATATATAATCATATTCTTCATCATTTATTCTACATGCTGCTTTTATCATATTATCGAAAAGATCATTCACGCCCATTTTGCCACTGACGAACTTTATATCTTCTCGATGTTTTCTTTTTAATCTACTCATAACTTATTAACCAATTTTAGTAATTCAGCTTTATATATGATTTCGCCAGGTGATGTTATACTAGATGCAACTAATAAGTAATCAACAATACCCACATACTGTTCGATATTTGAAAGTGATACACCAGATGCAATTGCCATTGGGTGTTCACCCAAGTATTCACGAATTGCTAGTACTTTATTTATATCTGCTGCTTTACCTGTTCCTACGCCACTTGTTGTTGCGACATCTGTTGCAATTTTTGCGTCTTCACATGCTAATTTCAAATCTTTTGGCTGTGGTTGATATTTGAATGCTAATCCGCCGAAGAAAATGCCTTTAAAATTTCTAACCAATGATGCATCAAGTGATGAAACCGTGCCATCGCACCATAAGCCGTCAACTGATAAATCGTTGTGCAGCGCCATTAATGTGCTGATGCCTAACATATTAACGCCTACCCACAATTCAGGATAATCTTTTTTAACACGTAATGCGCATTCTATTAATTCATCTACGGTTACTTCATGGTTAATCAAAAATACTTTTTTGATACCGCATTCAATACAAGTTCTGACATTTGTTAAAACTTGATTTTGATTCAACATATGAATCACTGGAATAATTTCTGTTTTCATTATTTTTTAAATTTGTTTACAACCAAAGAATCATTTTCACGTGTAAAGAAAACGGTATCGCCTGCGTGCATGCAATTGCATGTGTCTTTTACGTATAGATACTTATAATACTTTGGAAATGTTGCATGTTGCAATAAATACGAATAACCTATTGAATCCCAATCAGGTTGTTCATATCCTAATATGACATACGTTGGATGGCAAGAATACAAACAAATGGAAAGTAATAGTACGAACAAATATTTCATAATTAATTAATAGTTTTTAGCGTTTTAATAGATAAACCAACATATATGCTTGCACCGTATAATTCCGGGATTGTTTTATTTGCGTATAATTTTTCGATTGATTCTTGAAGTTTTAAACTTTCATTAATTAAATTATCAACTTCTTTTTGCAACTCCGCTGGTGTCATTTTTGTTTCTTCTATGACTTCAGGTTTTTTAACCTTTACAGTATTCTTTTTAACAAATTTGGTACTTAACGTTTCAGCTACTTGTGTGAAATCTCCAGATAAATTATTCATATACTTATGTTTAATATTAATTTTATTTTATATACAGATCTTTGTAATAGTTTTAACAAAAAAGTATTATTAGATAGCATCCATGATTCATTAGAACAAGTATATGAAACTTTATACAACTTTTTATATACAACTATACAAAAAATAAAAGGTTCTCTAACGATATGTTTTAGAGAACCTTTTACTATTATAAACCTGGAATATCGACACCACCGCCAGAATCACCACCGCCAGAATCGCCTTCTTGTTTTTTCTTAGGTAATGGTTTACCGGTTCTTGGGTCCAATCCTAATTTTCTTCTGTTAATATATTTTTGATTTTGTTCCATATCAGATTGAGACATTTTCAAATATTTTTCTGCTAAGAACATTGCATCGAAAAATGGTACTTGCGAATCCATTCCTGAATCATCTTTTTCATTTACCATTAATCCTAACATGTTTGTTACGAATTCTACACGTTTACTTTGAACGTCCATCATTTTCATTTCCTTGAACAAGTTTTCTTCTTCATAATCAAGTCCTAACGCAGATTTGAACATGTCATCATTTTGAAGGAAAGGGTATTTCAATTGAACTTGAAGTATTACCGGCTTGATTATAATTTCTTGGAAAATAGAACGAAGACGAGTTATAAATTTAGAGAATCGAATTTCTTCACGACTCATACCGCCAGCATCCATTCCCCATGATCCACCGCCGCCTTCATTATCAAAACGTTCAAATGGAATTTTTGAATCTGATTTCAATTTATCGTAAAAATATCGAAGTGCTTCAGTATCAGATAAATCCGTTCCTGCTGTTTGCATTACATCAATTTCAGGTTGTTCACCTGCTTTAGAAGGAAACAAATAATTTTTATAGAATTGCATTGAAGGTCTACCGTTAACTGACAATTCACCAGAATCCATATCAAGATTAATATCTTCTTTATAAATTGCCATCATTTCAGCAAGTGATTCTTTTGCTTTTTGAGGAGATTTTGTACCGATTGGCACAATCATTTTAATACGGAATGATGCGTTCATTACGTTCCATATTGTTCTTGAATTTTCAAGAATACGTAATAAGTTAAATGAACGAATTAATCTTTCAACGTATGATGTACGGTTTGAAAAGTTTCCTTTTGCATAAGATATGTAAATAATCTGTGAATCATACAATTCTCTTTTCATTGTTGGAATATCTTCGTATTGAACCCAGATTTTTTGCAATTTTCCATTTTCATCTTTCGATATACCAGGACGAAGTGAACCTGCATCAAGTTCTTTAAAACCTACAATGTTTTTTGATTCGGGATCATAAATAATTTCAAATGCAAGAAATCCATCTATTAAGAATTGTTTGAAAAAACTCCATGCATCTTGTCCTTCAACAAAGTGATGCGCATAATAAATTTTATTGAATGCACCCCAGATGTAATTGATAATTTCATCTTGAACATCATCTTTTAGAATACGTCTTAAGTTTTGTAAATCTGGCTTACAGAAAAAGTTTCTATCATCATATACAATTGCTTCATCTGTAATTGTTTCAATCATAAAGTCAATTTCGCCATTCATTGCAAAATTACGTAAGTAATCTCTTCGTTGAGGATATCCTTTGTCGAAGTATGCAATGAATTTCTTTTGTCCAATATCTGCTAATGCTAATGAATATAAAAAATCCTCAGGCATAAACCCTTGGTTGCCCATCATTGCTTCCGTAGCACCAACGGCTTTAGATTGTTGTATGATCATATCCTCATAGTTCATCCCAAGACTTGCAAGTCTTTTGATTGATTTAGAAATTGACCATCCAGCAACAGTTGTCCCATCTACTTGTCGGTTAAGAAACCCTGCCATATATTATATAATTTTAAATTGATAATTAAATCCTTGTTTTACACATGCATCTTTTTTTGCAATGTTTTGTTCTTTGTGTATATTATATGTATACAAACTTTTAACTTCATATATTGTGTTAGTTGACTTAACATAAAAGTCAGGATAATATGTTCGTTCTTTGTTATTATACATATATTTTATTCTACCTATTGTTTTATTCATTTCAACTATTCCAATTATTATATCATCCTCATTGTGTACTTTTAATAATTCAGTCAAAAATATTGGTTCATTTCCTTGAATTTTAACTATACGGCCACTTGGCATTATATATTCTTTATACCCGAAACATGCATTTAGCTGTGCGTCAGCATATTTAGGATCTTTCCATAAATTTCGCATTCTGCTTGAAATTTCTTCTTTAATATCAGGTCTATTTTGATATTCTTTCGAAAACGTCGCAAACTTTTGCTTATTTACAGGATCATTTGCACGTATTTTTTGTACATTTGACTGTGATAATCGCCACGAATCTCTCTGATGAATTTCTTTTTGATTTTCTTTTTGAAAGTTCACCATAAATTCGCGATACGTATCTAATTCCCATCTGCTTTTTGCTGCACACGATCCTGAACAGTAAATTCTTCCGGGCTTTTGTGATTCAAAAGATTTATTACAATATTTGCATGTTTTTATATATATCATATTTATTTATTTCCTTTTGAAATTGCGTAATATTCATTATAGATTTCATTCAGATCTTTACCCATAATGTCTTGTGCTTTAATAAAAGGAATATCATTCCAATCATCATATTCAACAAGACTTGATAATTTTATTCTAGACCGAATATATTGTCTATATGCAAAACCGTAATGTATATTTGCATGTTCAAAAATTTTAATAGTTTCCAACCAATTTCTTAACGCAGTTATTAATTTTGTTGCTAAGAAAATTGATTTTGTATTTGCTGCTTTTTCACCCGCATTGATGTCTGCCGAAAACTTTTCGTAAAATAATTGCAACGTTCCTACTTTAACCTTTTCAGGCAAAAAGTTTAAATTTACGCCAACAACAATATCATTACCTGTACCTTTTGCTCTGTATACATCATGACACAAAATAATAGGCCGCGTATCGTAATAATCTAAACGATCTTTATATAAAGGTGTGTATTGAAAAGTATATATTTTACCAGGTATAAAAAAATTGCTTGACCCGTGTTTAAAATTGATACGTTCATTCAATTTGAATCCATCTGGGTCAGGTTGTCCCAATTGATACTTTTTAATAAAATTCTTATAAGCATTTGCGCGTAATTGAATATTACCTGCATTTTCTCTATAATATTGTTTTGGTGGTATCATAATTATTGATTAAAAAGAAAGTCTTCGGTTACAACTAGAAACTTACAGCCTCTTTTTGCTGCGTGCATTTTTGCAGCTGCAAATTTTGCTGTATTGATAATGAAAGTTTTCAATTGTTCGTTGTAAACCATTAACATTTTATGCGTATTTTTCTTTGGCGGCAATGGTTTTAATAATTGCGCTTTAGGCTTAACTTCAACTAAGTATTCTTCAACCACGCCATTCGATTGTTCGATTTTGATATAGAAGTCCACAAAATATTCGTGGACTCTTTTATCAATTGGACTTATGTATTGAATTGCAAATGGTTCTGATGACCATTTTAATACTTTTTGTGAACTGTCGCAAAATACACAAAATTTTCTTTCCCATGATGAACGATAAATTATCTTTGTGATATCACCAATGTATTTTACAGGATTTCTAGCGACATACTTTCCAGTTATGTTTACGTTCCTAGATGGAACGATTGATTTAATATCAGTTTTTGCCATTACATGTTGTGTATATTCTCGTGTGATAACGATACTTTGTTGATTGTTTTAATTGGATGTAGTTTTTTCCATCCTTTTTTTAATCCGTTAAGAATCATTCTTGTGAAATAAGCAAATGCGTACTCTGAACGTTCAGGATCATAACCTTTCCAATATCTAAGAACATCTTCAATTGCAAATGCAACGCAATCTTCTTTATCCATTGGGTACTTATAACTATTAGTTCTTGAAATTTCATTACACATAAGAACCAACATATCAGTTGCATCTCTTGTTAATTCGCCTTTACTTTTAGATTCGATTATTGCATTTCTAAATTCTTCGGGATCTACGTAGTATTTCTTGTTTGATTTTTTTCTTCCCATGTTTTTTGGATTTTAAATTGTGAATACTTTATATGCAAAAAAGTTCTGTATAGAAATTATATACAGAACTTTCCAATAGTTTTTATTTTGAAATTACTCAGCTATCTTTATAAACTTTTTAAGTGTATATGATTTATGTTTCAATCCTTCACCGACACGTATTTCAATTTTATCATTATCGCCTTTTGATGTATAATCTATAGCTTTTACAAGAATATCCCCAAGGTCACCTTCAAGTTCTTCGCCTTTTGAGCTTAACATTTGTCCTTTAACAAAACCTTCTTCATTGTTTTCTTGTATCTGAACAGATTGAGAACCATCTTGTCCTGTTAGTTTTATTTCAGGGTTGTTTTCGTTAGATTTTTTTTTTAATATTTCAACTTCATGTAAGAATTGTTGAGGAATTGAAACGCTTTTACCATCATTCATTGCAACGATTGTGTTATTATTTGTATCGTTACCTTGAACTATTCCAATCATGCCATTTTTCAATTTTACTTGGTCTCCAGATTCAAGTGGGTTTGTAATATCTTCACCTTTTTTGATGTCATCGCTGACAGTCATTGCTGTGTTTTTTTTATCAAGTTTATTTACGCCATCAGGATCATTTGCTTCAAATGCTTTAGCATCATCAGTTTCAAAATATTCGCCTAGCGATTTAGCTTTAGTAATTGCGGATGCAGCATCTAAGTTTTCTTCAACAATTGTATAATCATTTGATTTATAATCAGATAATGTTTGTTTTCCTATAAAGAATTTTTTATTATCACCTTCTTGTGCAAAGTAGATAGTAGCATTTTTATTTGATTCATTTGTCCAAAAAGTTGCAACATCATCAGCTTGTTCAAAATCTTCATCATTGAATAAAGTATTTACTTTAGTTAATGAATTTATTTTATTATGAACTGCATTTTCATGTTCTTTTAAAGAATTGATTTCAGTATCAATTGCAGAAAGTAATTCTTTAACTTCAGCATTTTCTCTTAAAATCGGATTAGATTGCGTTTGAGCAATAACAGAAGCTTTCTTATCAGATAAAAGTTGTATAGCTTCCATTAATTCACCTTTTTCTACTTCAAGGTTTTTTAACTTTTCAGTTTCAGCAGGTATTAAATCTTTTAGCGATTCAGATATGTCAAATCTTAAATGTTCAAGTATAAGTTGTTTTGTTTGAATGCCGTTTACATTTGTTATGAATTCATTAGATTTTTGAGATTCATTTACTTTAATTAAACAAATAGATTTTTCTGTTTTGTAAACATCAGCCCATTGGCCTTTCATTGTTTTTGAAACTAAACGTTTACCGTAATCAATTTCGTAAACATTTCCGATGTTTTCATATAGAACAGCAATTTGTTTTAGTATTTCATTTTCATTTTGACGGAATATACCTTCATTCATAAAATATTTAGTGAATGTTTGGTATGGTAATTCTTTGCCATTTAAAACAATTTTTGTATTTTCGCCTTCGATGATTATGTCAACATTTTTATTACCTGACGGTGTAGATACTGAAATTTTATTTTCAAATACACGAACGTTAGGTTGCGACAAGAAAAATGCAATACTTACAAAATCCTGTGGTAAAGTTTTGATTTCAGCTTCAGTTAATGATTTAATTTTATCGTTTTCTTTTACTAAGAATCGACCTGATGCGAAGAATATTTCACTTTTCTCATTGATTAATACTGGAGAATAGATTTTCTCAATTGATACTTGTCCATTTGCTTCGATTTGTAATCCGCCTTCAGATAGAATAAGAATTCCATGAAGATGTTTCATACTAGCATCGAATAAATACGGATTTATTTTTTCAATAACTGCTTTTCTAGTTTCTGCTGTACGTTCAACAAAATACGTATCAAGTTCTTGTTCAAACATTTTTGAAAGATACGAACCTGAACTATTTTTAAATTCATACATGAAATTTGCTAACTGAATATCTTCTTTATATTTTTCAATACTTTCAGATATTTTTGCAATATCAGCTTTTAACTCTAAATTCCAACTGTATTGTTTTAACGAATCAACGTATCTTTGTGCAGTTACATACTCAGGTAAAGATTTAATGGTTTGTGCCATTGATTCAATAAGAGGTTTGATTGTTGGATAATGCATTAAATCACTATTCATTAATCTATTGTGCGATTCTCTTACACCTAAATTACTTATTTCGATAATACGATTTTCTCGCATTATAAAAGTAGCAACTTCTTTATCGTCGATATTTGCAAGGTCCTTCACAAGAGTTTCAGCAATAACTGAATCCATGAAGCCATTAGATTTGCAAGCTTCCAATGCAGCGTTAGATAATTCTATCGCTTCTGTTGAACTTGTTCTCTTTTTTAATAACGCTATTCTATCTTTTAGATTTAACATTGTGAAGATTTTTTTATTTTATTTTATTATATATTTATGTAAGCAAATGAATATTTTACAACTATACTATCGTTATAAAGCCAATATCACCATTTTCGTCTAATAGAATTCCGTTGCCACGGCCTGTAGCATCAGAAACTTTAAACGTAATCTTAGTGTTTATAGTTGCAACGTATCCAGAACCGCCTACTAATCGTTCTGAATCGTATCCTACGATTTTTCCATCTATAACTGATGGAATTATTGAAGCACCGCTTCCTGTTGATGATTCAATCTCTAACATTGTTGTTTGGTCATAATTATTACCAGGTTCAACAATTATTATGTCAGAAATAGAGCCATCGATGTCAACAACTGCTTTCACAACAGCACCGCTTCCTTTTGCATTGGGCGTAATTACAAGAACATCTATTAAACCTATCATATTTGGTATAGTCCATGTATATTCTCCTATACTTGCATCAATAAGTGTTGCAATTTGTACCCATTCTGTACCAGGATATAGTGCGTAATACAAATTGACTTTATGAATGAAATTTGCAAATGTCCATTTTATTGTTACGTCACTAGTTGCAACTCGTGATTCGTTTGCAATAGGATTTATAATGTTAATTGTATTTCCGGAGCTATCATTGATTTGTTTAAAATCTCCAATCAATATAGCATCCATTTTATTTGAAGCAAGTCTTGCTGTTTTTCCATTTGCTGAACCATTATCTGTAATAGAATGAACTACTTGTCCTTTTTTAACATTAATTTTGTTTCTTCTACTTTCGCCGACATAATATGATATGTCATTATTATTCATAGGTGTTCCAAGGTTCGAATCTTTGATTGCTTTTTTTGAACCTAGATTAGGTTCATCAAATATTGGAAAATACGTTTCCAAAGACAATGTAAATGTCATAGCAATTTTTGTTTCTGATGGATATGAAAATTCAAACGATTTTTCAATCGGATATGTTTCAGGAAAACCGACTTGACATGGTATCATTAAACCTTTATATGCAACATTAAAAATTTGTACTTTATAAAAAACTTCAAGTATTGATTGATAAAGTTTAAACATATTTGTCATTGTATCTGTATGAATTTCAACATCAAAATTCAAATCCAATGGCAAACTATTTATATATGCATTGTACACTTCCATTTGGCCGTCAACGATTCTTGTGTAATTTCCACGAATCCAACGTTGGGTCATGTTTCCTTTGTTTATTGTTGAATCATTAAGTTTAACAACACCTCTTGGCATTGGGTCAAAATTGCCATCCATGAATTTGGGATGGGCACACGAACGCCAATCTAAAAATGCGTCTTGAAGATATCTTTCATCACCTGTTGTCGAATAATAAAAAGGAACTTCTACAATTTCTTGTTCATCATTAGACCATACATTCTCGAAAAAAACTTCCTGATTTAATAAATTGATTAATCCAATTATCACGGAACGTAAATGAATATCGTCTCTATTAAATTTTTCTAAATACGCCATTTTGTTATTTTATTTTATATATTCGCAATTTTAATCAATCTTCTGGATATCCATTTGCGAAAAATTATTAGGTTTAGATACAAAAATCTTGTAATCAAAAACCTCAGCAGGAAGTGGCGCATGGTTTACAACAAAAATATTCATATTCATTGATTTTGTTGTGTCAGCTAATATTTTTAATATGTGGTGAATTCCATCTGAATCAATACTTGCGAATAATTCATCTAGAAATGTTATGTTAATGGATGGATATTTTATTTTCATTAGTCGAATTATCGCAATTAAAACTGCAAAGTCAACTTTTTTCTTTTCACCAGTACTTAATTGTTGAATTGCAACTTCATGTCCAAGATGTGATATGTGTGCATCAAATGATTTATCAAAAATAACCTTATAATCCATTCTTAATTCTGATAATACTAAACGTATTTCAGAATTTAATGCAGGCATAATTTTATTTATTGCAAGTTGTTTTACTCCATTATCTCCAAAGATTTCTTCAACAATTTTAAAGAAACTTATATGTTGTGAGCTTTTATCAGATTTTTTTATTATTGCTTTACGTCTTTCTTTATTGTCAGCAATAATTTTTTCGATAGATTGTGTTTCCAGTGTTTTATCACCATCTTTCAGTTGTTCAAGTTGTTGTTTGTAACCTGATATGATAGTTGAGAATTCAATTTGCTTATTGCTGTACGAATTTTTTGCAGTTAATATTTTTGCTTTTAATTCTCTGATACTTTTTATAGATTCCTGCAGTTTTTCGATATTTTCATTTACCTTTATTTCTTTGTTAATCAATTCATCTAAAATTGATTTATGATGTTCGGTAGTCAAATCGGCTTCACACATAGGACATTTTGAATTTTCATATAATGTTTTCTTTTCAGCAATATTTTTTGCTGTTACATTATTTTTATTCAAAAGTTCAATTAAGCCATTAAGTTTTTCATTTGATTGACCTAATTTCTCATCAACATTTGTTAATTTTGTTCCTATGTCAGTTAATAGTGCATCATATTCTTTAATACTTTGTTGAATAGTATTTATTTTTGATTGCGCATTTAATTCAATTTTTTGTTTAAGTAATTCAAGTTCTGTTTCAGAATTTGCAATTGTTTGTGCAATTGTCTCAACTTGTTTAGTAAATGTTAATGCGTTATCTCTTAATGTTTTCAGTTCTTCTTTAACAAGCCATTTTGCATTGTTAATAATTTCTAAACTGAATATTTTGTCGATGATCATTCTTTTATCATGCGGAGACATATTCAAAAATGACTTAAAATCATTAATTGATAAAGATATTATGTTATTAAAAACATAAAATGGCAAACCTATAATTTCATCTGCAATATAATCTTCGACATTTTGTTTTCCTGCTTGGTCATATTCTTCGCCGTTTATAAACAGTCTTAAGAAATTTGGTCGTATTCCTCGTTCAATCGTTATCGTATTATTGTTTGCAACCATAATAACTTTAACGTATGTTTGCTGATTGAATCTGTTGGGAATATCGCTTAATCTTTTATTTCCAAGTTTTCCATAGATACCAAACTTTATAACATCAGACATTGTTGATTTGCCCGCGCCATTTTCTCCCATTACAAGATAAAACATACCGTCTGTTTCTGAAAAATCAA
>JALOBO010000122.1 GCA_023228225.1 Clostridia bacterium | reverse complement strand
AAAAAATATATCACGCCTGTTTAATTTTGTCAATACAAATATCAACAAACGGTTTTATAAACTTTATTATTCAGCTGATTATCATTCATGTTTTTCATTATTTAGTACTTTTATATTCGTTCAATGCATCACATATATCTCGAATAACTTTGTCTTTATTCATGTCAAAATCGTATAAGTTGCAAAGTCTTGCACCGTGATGCTGGCAATCTCTGCCATAATACAATGCATATTGGCCTTCTTCTCCGTGTGGCTCTATGCTGTATTTAGATTCAGTGTCGTTATTATCCCATGAATAAGAATCTAGCTCATTTAGCAATTATTCAGCACTTACTCTGTTTGCTAATATTTTATCAATTCCATTCATCAATAACCTCCAAACTTATCACAAAAATATTCAGCAAGAGCCACATATGCCTTTGCAAATGCAAGGTCTCTTGTGCAATTTTGTACACTAACTACAGGTTTGCCAGAATATCCCGGTTCTTTTCCTCTTTTGTCATACACTTCTATAATCCAGTCAGCAACAGAATTATGTCCAACTTCAAGTGCTAAATTAGGATATCGTTCATACAATTCAAAAAAATCTTTTTCCATTTAATTTGTCTCCTTATAATTTATAACCAGCAAATAAATCAACCATTTTCTTTGATAATTCTAAATTCAATTTAGCTAATTCACGCATTTTTTCTGCATGTTCACAC
Organism: Clostridia bacterium; assembly: GCA_023228225.1. GTDB lineage: Bacteria > Bacillota > Clostridia > Christensenellales > UBA1242 > JALOBO01. The sequence continues at coordinate 4,348 of JALOBO010000122.1, read as the reverse complement.
AGCTCCCTACACTTATCTTCCATTATTTTCACGTCTATTTTATTGACCATACATATCTCCTTGTTCATAAACTAACATATATATTATGTTTTGTCAATACTTATAAATAAACTAATACCATATTTAATCTTCTTTTATTTTATGTTGGATATGATTATGTCTTGGACATGATTCGTCACCGTCATTTAATTTTACGCGCGTATTCCATCTTACTTCATTTTCAATATATGATTGCCTTGACACAGTTCGTAATCCACATTTTTTACATGCGATGCGATTATTCGATATCCTTTTAGCTTCTCCACCACACAATGGACATGGCTTTAGTTTATTAGTCATATTTGTATCCGTTTTCAAGTAAGTTGTATCTTCTGACATTTATATAATACCTTCTTATGGTTTTCAATGTATTATTTAATAATCAAACAATTTCTGCTCTTCAACCGGGCATGATAATATCGTTTTGTCTATAACTTTGTCATCATGTTCTATCTCTGAACAAAGCAAAGTGCTTCTTGGATTATAACGAATAACATGTTTATCAACCATGTCAATCCAATTGGCATAACAATAAACACAATTGTGTCTGCAAGTATTATAAGCACCTATATCAACGCTTGAAATACAACCGCATTCTTTTCTTTGTGTAGCATCTTTTTTAAATAAAAACTGTTTATTTGTTATTTTTTTTATAAGTTCACCATCAATACAATGCCCTTTTTCTATACCATACGTTTTAAAATCTACGTTTTCACTACATGTTTCTATTTTTATATTGTATTTACTTGCAATTAAAGAAAATTGTTTCCCAATATTCAACATTTGTAAATAAGTTGCATCGTTAATATTTTCTAACTCAAGCCTGTTATTTATACGCGAATACCTATCAATAAAGCTGATGATACACTTATCTGTAAAACTATCTAGATTTGATGCCATATAATCAAAACATTTGTAATGATAATCAAGTGTATACTTTTCACTCAGAAATATAGGGTCATATCTCCACAGAACTTTTTCTTTACCTATTTTATCTGAAAGATTTATAAAAGTCTGCATTATTTGTTTTTTTTCTGGTACATTTCTTTCAATAGCTTTATCGTAAGGTGTAATAGTAAACTGGAAATAGTATGTATATCCTAAGTCATCAAGAATTTTAAGGTTTTCAACAAACTTGTCAGAAGGGTTTTTAGTCCAGAAGACAATACATTCAATAGTGTCAGGTGATAGTTTAATTTTTGATATCTGATGAACATTCATTGGATTACGAACTTCTACATAACCTTCTTCAATACGATTATAAAACCAATCCGAATAGAATGCAGGTATATCTGTTCTTCTAGAAACACTTAATATCATGTTTACTCCTTATAAATAATAATTCCATATTCCTGTCTTATCTATTGGCAATATATTTTTTGCTTTTTCTTGTAAATAATCCAAGCATTCTTTTCCAATATCATCACGCAACTCACTGAATCCATTTTTATGGATATGCACATCATTGGATTTTTTTAATGTTTCCTGCGAAGATGTAAGAATATCCCAAAGTTTATCTTTTTCAGGTAATTCATAAGCAGATGCAGTTTTTATTTCATGCACTGTTCCTTCGGGAATTCTAATACAATCCTTATTGTTTACTGGATAAAATATCGAACTCAATTGGTCAAGCAATACTTTATCATAACTGTTATCGTCTAATCCGTACTCTGTTTTTTTCATAATATCCACCTGTTCACAATTAATGTACTTGCATATATGTTACAAAATGCCCGCAAATGCTTAAAATTAAGCCTATATTGCGCAGTTTATGTACTGGATGTCAAATTATACCACCAATATACAAAACGCCTGTAATAGGCTGTTTTTGCAATATAGTAATTATTCATCTGACCACACTCTATTACAACTTTCTTTATATTCTTTTGTCTGAAATTTTCTGTGAAAAAGATAAATTTCTATCAGTGTGTCTGCAATTTTTAACCCGTTTATTGCATTGTCTGAATTAACTTTATCACCAAAAAGATTGTATGCACTTGCGTTCTGTGTATCATACTTAAAAGTACTAACCATATCTGTACATGCTCATAATTTTAGAATGACCGTTATTATCTAGCAGATACTTTTCTGCCACATTTTTGACATACATAATATTCTTCTCTTACAATTTCGCTTACACCTATACTGATTAAAGCAAAAAACACTCTTCCAAATCCTGTGAAATCATTGGTTCTTATGTCATGAGGTGTTATTCCTCTACAATTTCTGCAATATCTCATAATAGTTTTCATTTATTTGTCCTTTTATATTCTGATAGTTTACCTTTTGTATATTTCACACTTACTCCCCAGTTTCACGAAAAATCCTATCAGTTATTTCTTTTGCCTTACAGTATGTATCAATTTTGTCTATTATTTTGTCTATTATTTTGTCTATTTTGTGCTTGGTATTCTTATGATTATTATTCTTCCTTTTTTCCTTGTGTTTATTTTTCTCTTTTTCTCTTTGTATCAACAATTCATTGTGGCGGTGTTTTCTACTCTCGTAACACGTAGGACATAAATCACACGTATTCTGTAAGAAAAAATCAAACGGGGACTCACAGTCTTCACATACAGGTCTCTCGCAGTCTTCGCATACGCCTTCAGTTTCATTGCCACAGACAATACATTTCATACTTCACCTCTAGCTTTTTTCAGTATTTTTCTTATTTTTGAAAAGTCTCTGATATAAACATCTTCTCCTTTCGTCGTATCAGTACTCGCTAATGATGCAATTTCTTTCAAACAATAATACATTTCAGGTGCAGCAGAAATAAGAAAAGCATTAGCATTCATCGTCTCTTCATCACATTCATCCAAAACATCACATATATCACAAAAATCATCATCATATTGGTCTTTGTCTGTCACTACAGAATTATAATATCTGGGTTTTTCATCACCAAATGACGGTCCTGCTGCTATCCACGGACCCTGTGTAAATTTTTCTATCATACGTTCACTCCTTAAAACAATTCAATTTGCTCTTCTTTTTTATATTTAACAGCCTGCTTAATTCTTTCTACTGCTATGTTAAAATATATATCATGCTTTCCCTCTTCAGGGTTCCATTCTATACCGATAAATTTTCTTCCAGTATTTACACATGCAACTCCGGTTGTACCGCTTCCCATACAGTTATCAATCACTGTTTCTCCTTCATTTGTATAGGTTTTTATAAGATATTCCATAAGTGCTACCGGCTTTTGTGTAGGATGGAAAGAGCAGTTTTGCGTATCTGTACTACATTCAATAATACTTCTTGGATATCTTTCAGTTGAATCATATCTGTAATTTCTTTTCATAGTTCCATAAACATCCGTCTGAAAACATGCTTTTTTATATGATGTTTTTCTATTATGTCCTGTAGTCATAATAGGTTTATAAATACATTGATTCCTATAAAATACAGAAATTAGTTCATTATTTCTCATTGGCTGTTTCTTAGCATTTAAAAACCCAGTACCTTTTATTTTATCCCATATCCAATCATATTTATAATATTTAATATTACTAATGCGTAAATAACTCGAAAACGGTTCGCTCCCAAACAATACAACAGCACCATTATCTTTTATAATCCTGTTATATTGTTTCCATAATGATTCAAAAGGAATAATCACATCCCACTTACATTGCGTAGTACCATATGGTAAATCACACAAAATCATATCCACACTTTTATCAGGTATATCATTCATTTTTATAAGGCAGTCTTCGTTATAAAGTTCACATGTATCAATAATCATTTAATATTCCTTACTTATAATTTAAATATTATCATAATAAGTATATTTTGTCAATAGTTATATATAAATAGTTTCTCTACTGTAGATGCTGATATGTTTTCACCGTTTCGTATTGATGTCCTTGAATCAATTGACAAGACGCACCTGAAATCGACAGGAGCTTTGAATTCCGATATTACAACTATGTTATTCTTAGACCACTCACGCATAACGTTCCAGAAACTTAATGAATCAAAATTATCCCTATATCCTGTAGTACCTTCATAAAGAGGATCGCAGTATATAAGCATATTTTCCGGCGTATAGTTAGAATACAGACAGGCATTGAAATGCGCATCTTTTATAAGCGGAGCCAATTTAACAAGTGATGACCTTGCTTCACCTGCATAATTACGATTTATTCCTCCCCTCGCATAACCTCCGAACCACTTTCCTCCGAAAGAACATCCAATACCCATAAAAGCTGTAAGAGGGTCATCTTTATCTCGTGTCTCTCTATATTTCTGATACATATCTTCGCTTATATACTCAGGTGGTATCCATCCTTCCTGTAATGCT
>JALOBO010000121.1 GCA_023228225.1 Clostridia bacterium | reverse complement strand
GGACTGTATAGCACTAGCGAAAGCGATAACAAACTTTACTTTCAGGGTATTAATACCCGCGACGGATATTACCAAACTACCTATTCAATTCAAAACCCTAACGAAAACTATATCGAAATAATTTATCGGGATACCTCCTTGTTATCTCGCTCCTATGTTTCGATGTATGATAATCACATAGAACTTTGGGACAAAGCAGGAGTAATTAGCGGTTCAAACCTCCTTTATCCGGTTGCATCCTATCCCGTAACCTATAATCAGAGTGCGTTTACTGTTTCTACGTATTACAACTATGAGAACGGGATTGCTCGATTTTATCTTGATAACAAGATGATATTTGAGCGAGTAATAAGCACTACGAGCACAACTGGGGCATATGCAGGGTTATTTACCGATGGAGCAGATACCTGTATACTTTCCATGAACAGTAATATCGAAGTGGTAAAAGTATCAGAAGAAGCATGGGGTTTCTTTGAGTTTTTAACCGTTATGGTAAGTTTAATCGCTTATACGGTTGACGATGAATATTTACCCTGGTGGCTAAATGCAGTTTTTATTAAAGTGCCGATTCTCTTGTTAATCTATATTATCGTATGTCTAGCGAGAGGTTCTTAATATGAGTAAAATCTTTTTAGCGCTCATTGCGCTGATATGCCTGATTTCTGCCGTATCCGGAGCAGAGATTATTATCAGCAGTGAAACCGGGAATACCTGGGTAGAATGGCAATGGCAATACGAAACGCCAAAAGATATTTATATTGACGGAAAGTTGGTTGCTGAAAATACCACTACAGAACAATGGATTTTAACGGATATTAATCCAGAGGAAAAGCACTCTATAAAACTAGTTGATGGAGAAAATACCGGATATAGCGAGACTACCACATTATCATTAACTCCGTTTAAACTTACAACCGGGATTCTTATAGCCATAGCGCTAATCCTGATTATTGTTGGCGGTTTAACCGGAGGATGGATATTTACGCTTATGGCAGTTTTCCCGGCGACCATAGCGTTATACGAATATCTGACGTATTATACCGACCCACTTATGATGATTTTTGTGGGGTTTGTTTGGGTTGCATCGTTCGGCATCGGAGTAAAACAGTATGCGGACAGAGGTGTATAAATCATGGAAACAGGATATAAAGAACTAAAAATTAAGACGATTGAAAAGAACGGATATACCGAACTTAAAGTAAGACCTATCGAAAGGAACGGTGATTCTGTCGAATATCGGATTAGAGGTAACTCTAAAGAAAGCCTGTATAGCCAACTGCTAGAGTTACTTGATTCAAAGGTGTTCTGATGTTTACCACTAGCAATCAATCCCGGTTTATCAATGAGATGGTATTGGTTTTTCTTCCTACCATTCTTATTCTCATGTATGAAGCGTTTAACTCCCTGGTAGGCAATACGATTTTCCTTATTGGGGTAATTGAAGCCTTATGGATTTTAATCTTGAGACCGAAAGATATCTTTAACGGAGGTAAATAATTATGCCGAACGGACTTAAAAAAGCCTGGTTTAATTTCCAACATAAAACCTATTACGATTGTGACGTTTACCATAATGAAATCTACGTAAAAAATCATGTAGAAGTGGATAACGGACAGTCAATTATCCGAATACCCGGCATTGGATACTTTGAAGTCCCCAACCGGGAAAAGGCACATTTTAAGAAGAAAAATGGGATTGTTGTAGTCGTTGACGCTGAAAGCATAACTCCTTACGAGATGGAAGTAAGGAGAACGGAAAAACTACTTAAGGCAGAACTTAACGATAAAATAGAACCAGAAAAAATATCCAATAACGTAGAAGAGGAGCCCAAACCGAAAAAGAAACTTTCCAGGAAGGTAAAAGACAAAATAGAAGCAATTAACGACAATTCCAACGGATTAGAGATGATACAGAGGTTGGATTATGTCACCTTTAAGGAGGCTACGTTATCGCCAAAGGTCTTTAAAGAGAATATTGAAGCAGATACGGTTGCTGATTTGCAACATGGAGAGACAACATTCATGGAGGCATTAGCGCCGCAATTGCCCTCAATTATATTTGGTGTTGTTGCGTTGGTAGCGTTGTATATTGGCGGAAACCTTATGGGAGCGTTTTAAAATGCCTAACGCACTTGATGATATCGCATTAGCACAAGAAACGAATAATAACCAACCTTCCAATATGACGGAGACGTTAAAAGCAGTAGATACGTTCTTTAATGAAGATAACATAGACCAGAAAAGCAGACTCACCGGCAGGAATATTAGAGGTATTGGAAGAGTAAGAGGCACTAATGCTTATTTTTTCCGTAAATTTGGCGTAAAAAACGATGTATTAGAAACCCTGGCAAATTGCCGTATCGTCTTAAGCATTAGCGAAAAAGGGAAAGGCAGAGACGAAATGATTGAAATGGTAAAATCCATGAATGGCTCTATTCAAAATGAACAACAGATAAGTATGTTGATGCAGGGATTAGGGAGGAAAGTATAATGGGATTCTTCAAAGACCATCCCAAACTAACTATATTTATTGATATGATGCTAATGATTAGCGCTGCATGGGTATTGTATCAGAGCGGGTATACGGCAGGGTATCAAGACGCACAAACCGCTTATCAATTTATCAATAACCTTAATCCGATAATCTACGGGGTGTATCCTTGATTTTTGGGTCTGTTGGCACGATTGACGATATGTATTCTGGAGGTATTAGAGGGAATGGTAAAACCCTTACTGCTACGTATTACGCTTATCGTGACTATCAGCAAGGGAGAAAGGTATTAACAAACTATAAGACATCGTTCTCCGAAATGATGACTACTAAGGATATGGTTAATTACATCTTTGAATCGGAATTAAGGAATGTCACCGTTGTTATTGACGAAATACAGGTTATCCTTAACTCCATAGGCACGAAAGGAACGGTATTAAAGTTTGTTGAACAACTGCTTAACCAGTCCCGTAAGAGGAATGTTGATATCTGGTATACTACCCAACGATATCTAAATGTACATGTAAGACTACGACAACAGACAGACGTATTATTGGAACCGTATAAATTAGACGTTATCCCAATACCAGGAACGAAAAAATACAAGATTGATACGTCGCATATTTGCACGATAGATTCTTGTGATAAACATCATTTAATTGTTGTTAAATCTAAAGTGCCGTTTGTGGTAAAACCTATAACCATGTTGAAAGCGTGGAAAGTGGGGAATTTATACGATACGAACGAGATTATTAGCGAAAAGATTATCTTATAATCTTTATTTTACTAAATGCGGAATAGAGCAATGGTTAACTTCATAAGCCTCTAATCCGTTTTTAAAGTCATTGCTCCATACTCTCTTTTTATCACCGTTTAACTTGATAGATTTATCAATGCTACTCCATACGTTCATATCTGCTTTGGTCTTTGTTTTCGTATGAGCCAAAATTTCTCCTAAATGTATTGGGCGGTTTACTACGTAATTATAAACACTGGAATCAGGCATATCTTGAAGGATATCCAACAGAGAGGTTATTTTATCCTTTGGTGCTATTTCATAATCGTCACGATTAATTTCTTCATAAAGTCTGAAACCTCTAAATCGGTTTTTAGTTTTCTTTTCATTCCATAAAGCGTATACATCAGACATTACAAAAATACCTTCTCCCTCAAAATCTAAATCCCACGCTCCTAATTTGCCGGTATTGTCATAATCCAATGGTATTTCCGAATGAACACTATCGGTTGACATACCGATTACCTGGTTAATATTCGGTAATGCAAGTTCTAAGAGTTGTAAACGAGTATTAGCGGTTATCTCTGTTGCCCAAATTGGATTAAAAACCCTGCCGGTATTGCCGCCAACCGTTTGAATAAATTTCCCGTAAAGCGAGTTTAATACTATTTTTACGACATATTTTATATCGTCGTCTTTTTCAGTATTTTTCCATTCGTATAATTTCTCTATTTCCTCTTTTAACGGATAGTTAACGCTATTTTCGATAAAATACCAACCGTCAATAACTTCAATTTCTACATTGTTGAAATGCTTTAGAATAAAGTCTATTTCTTTTTGCGTTAGCCATTGCTCATATTTCCCGTTGGGATAAATGTTTAAACTACCTTCTTTGACCATAAACGGAGAGATAAGCGAATGATAAAACTCTACCTTACAGTGATAATAGCCATAATAAGCATTATCTTGATACTCTGTTGTATAATACCATTTACCGTTATTTACATCAATCAAATTAGCCATAACAGAGGGATAGGCAGATTTGATATCATAGGTATAAACATGGTCAAATTTCCCTCTCTTTAAAATTTCAAATCTTCCTCCAGAATAGGAGTTATACGCATATCTCAATACCTCTCTATCAATGCCGTTTATGGTGGGAATATAGCACTTATGCAAGAAATACTCTTGTGCAAAACTCCCTTTAGAATATGGAGCATTAGGGAGAAATTGAAGAGAATTTTCTAGCAGATTGAAAAACCATACTGCTAATCGTTGGGTTAACGCACTATCCTGAATACAGTATTTTATGATATTCTCTTCATTTTCTTTCCAGTATTCAATATCCGTATTGAGTTTGCTAGAATCTACAATATCAGTTAATTTTGACTCATTAAGGTATTTTTTGGCTGCATTGTTTAAGGAGGTTGAAAGGAAATTATTTAAATCATAGAACCTGTATGAATGGTTAGCACTATCAATAATACTGAAATATTTTCCGGCAATATAATGAATATCCCAATGTCGATAATGCAACTCTCCGTTAGCGTATAGTTCTTGTAATTCTTCAATTTCCAGGTATTTTACGATTGATTCAAAATAAAATCGGATATTAAAAAACCAGTTGAATTTACTTCTAAAGTGGGAATGGGTTAAAAAGTAAATAATATCATCAATATCTTCTACCATTTTATACCTGCCGGTATTATCGGTTATCAGTTTTACGTAACCGTCAAAGGTTTCGGTATCTAATCCGGTATGCTGTCGTTGTTTGTTATGTTTGTTTTTATAGCGTTTTTGGGTTACGATATTCAAATCGTCAAAGGGTTTCATGTTAAAAACTCCCTAACATGATACAACAGAGATGGATAAAATAGCCA
>JALOBO010000120.1 GCA_023228225.1 Clostridia bacterium | reverse complement strand
GAAATGAGAGCGAGTTAACAGAAGAAGAGTTGTCAGCGGTTGAAGCTCTAAATCCAGTTAAAGATATTTTAACAGCTAGAAGAGAAAAGCAAGATAAGGAGAACGGCGCAGATCAAATTAACTACGCTAATATACCTTTCTAATATAATGGGGAGATATTTCTCCCCTGTAAAAAATTCTATGAATGACCAAGAAATAATTTTAAAAAGAAGCGAGCTAGCTAAGAAACATTTTGAGTACACAAATGAATTGAAAAAGAATTTCATTGTTGGGCAGTTAAGTTTTTTAAATGCTGGTAAGCTTTTAAGAACAATCAGAGACGAGCAAACTTATCTTTCTGAGGATCCACACCTAAAGATGACGTTTAATAAATTTATTGAAGAAACAGATATACCAATACCTGGAGATACAAAGAAATCTAAAGTAAGAGTTGCTCAAATGCTAATGAAGGTTTACGAGTTCTTTGTGGAAAGCAATGTGGTAAACTGTAGCAATAATACATTAGGAGAGATTGGATACTCTAAACTTAATTTAATAATCCCACCAATTCAAACAGATAAAGAAACTGCAGATGAATGGATTGCCAAAGCACAAACAATGTCTTACAGAGACTTAAAAGAAGAGGTGAAGGGAATGAGTTTAGAAGATCAGTTCGATTGTAAGCACGATGATATCGAAAGAATAGTATTTTGGAAATGTAAAAAATGTGGAGCAACATTTCACGACGATCCAAGTTTAATCATATCACATGAAACAACTGGCATTGAAAAAGAAGATGACATTATAACCGAAGAAGAATAGTTATCACGTAGATAGATAGAACTTTAACAATATGGGTGGCTGAATAATCTCAAGAGCTTCTAGAGATAAGGCACATAGTTATATATTTGGAACAATGTTTAACTATGGTTTGAGTAATTTATACATTATAATCGTTATTGTCTTTGGTAGGATATTGCAACCTATTCGCGGTTAACATTACAAAGACAGTAAGCGCCTGCACAAGTCCGCGGTAAAACAACTATAACAATGTTCAGAAGTGTGTGGATGTTATTGGTAAAATCCAATACCTCAAAAAAGTAAGACGTAATTAATCTTATTGGTTGCGAGAATAATATTGTATATAAAGAAAGTTGGACGAATGAATAACTCGTCCCCCATTACTAAAAATGCCAACACATTCCCCAGATGTATTGGATAAATTATCACGAAGACATCTTCGTGGTAATGCATGTGTGTTGGATAAAACCAACACATAAAGGGCTGAAGTGGTAAGTAGCTATTGCTTAAAAAGCAACAACTAAACGAGGGTTCGATTCCCTCTCGGTCCACAATAGTCGCCTAGAGAAGTAGTATCTCGGCAGTCTCATAAGCTGTAGACCCTGGTGCAATTCCGGGGGTGACTACCAGGGCTGTCATGTTCCAAGGTAGGCGAGAATCTCCTGCAAAGATTCTGGAAGGGTTCGATTCCCTTATGGTCCACAGCTTGATTACCTATTTAATATATGGTAGTAATGAGCTAGTGTCTATGTGTTGATAAAACACATATGGATAAAAATGAATTAATAAAACAAGGTATTGCTGAAGCCGAAAAAGAAGCACAAGAAAAAGAAATAGCTTTCATTAAAGGAGTAGCTAAAAGGTATCTTGAAGATATTCAATCTTACAAGACAAAAGAAGAAGAGACAAAAGCTAAGAGAAAGATTTTAGAATCCGAATTAGCAGATCTTAAAAGCGGAAGGCTTGATAAGATTAAAGAAAGGCAAGATAAGGATGAAAAGTGTAGAGACATAAGCCCGATTATAGTTATAGTTGTTAATAATAACTATCCATTAAAACCATGGCTTAATGAATACTCTATTAGTTGGAGGAATAATATTCCATCATCTCATACAGGGCTCTCATTGTTAAATAATACATGTTACACAACAACCACTTCATCTGCTAATAATAGCATGAATACATTTTATGCAAATACATTAGATGATGGGTTTCTTTTAAAAGGAACAACCTGTCAAGCAATGGCAACAGGGGCCTATGATGTCATGGGCAAGATAATTAACTTATAAATTTAATTCAACACATAGACATGAAAATAAAACCAGAGTTTGTTATAATACATCATATAGGAGGCTCTGATGCATACCCATTAGCAGATACTAGTAAGTTTACATTAGAGCAATTAGATAATGAACATAAGAATAGGTTTGGTGTTATATCAAGTCTAGGATATTATGTAGCATATAATTATTATATTTTACAGGATGGTACATTGATACAAACAAGAAGTGATGACGAGAGAGATATGGATGCATTAGGATATAATTTTAATTCAACATCAATTTGTTTACAGGGAAACTTTGACCTAACTGAACCAACAGAACAACAGTTAGATACACTATCAAAGTTAGTACTTTCAAAGTGTGAAGAATATAGCATTAGTTATGAAGACGTTATCTTTCATAGATATATAGCAAACAAAACCTGTCCAGGAGCAAACTTTACAAAAAAAATGTTATGGTATAACATAATACGTAGAGCATCTTTTAGACAACTTCTAAAAATAATAATAGCAATTTTAAAAAAAGAAATAACGCTAGAGTAGTTCAATGGCAAAACGATTGCCTGATATGCAATTATTATAGGTTCGAGTCCTATCTTTAGCACCAATATTGGGGTAGCTTAATGGCAGAGCAGTTGTCTTATATGCAATCGGTTGAAGGTTCGAATCCTTCCCTCAATACCAGTAGATGTAGTTCAATTGGCTAGAATGCTAGTCTTCCAAACTAGACATGTGAGTTCGAGTCTCATCATCTGCACAGTAATACCTGTTTCACCCCTGTTATGTATTAGTACTGGCACATAATATGCGAGCAGGTTATTACAGGATATAGTGAAGTGGTATCACGTGGTGTTTGGAACGCTGAGTCCTAGGTTCGAATCCTAGTATCCTGACAATAATTAGTAGGTTCACGCCCTATTAAGTTCCTCGAGGAGGAATGGAGCAAGAGCAATCCCTCTATTGTGTAGTATGAAACACAAAAAAATAAAACGTAAAAAGAAAAATAGAGCAATAAGAATGACAGACTGGGCGTTGTCTGCAAAATTCAGATCATATTATGGTTGTAAAGCAAAATTAAAATCTTGTTTAAAACAACTAACAAGATAAATATGGTGAATGTAGTGTAGTAGCAGCACAGTTCCCTGTGAAGGAATTAGGATGAGTGCAAGTCTCATCGTTCACACCATACTAGAGTAGCAAAGTGGTAATGCTCCAAGCTGTTAACTTGGTTACCGTAGGTTCGAATCCTTCCTCTAGTGCATGAAAAAAACAATTAAAGACATAATTGAATACGTTAGCATTGAAGAACTTAATAGAAGCTTAAAGTATTTTTATCCAAAAGATAAGAATAGCTATAATGATGTCTATAAAAAGATTAAGTCAATGGAGCGTTGTGCTGGTTTTAATGGAGAAGTTACATTAAAACTACGTAGAGATTTTTCTGAAGATTGTTGTTTAGATTATGAAGCATTTAGTATTGGCTTAAAAGAAAATGACATAGAATATTCTTCTAGCTTTCTACCATGGACAACGTTTGCTAATACTCCAATAGAACAACAAGCTCTTGATTCTTATACTTACTCAGAAATATTAACACATTTTATTTGGGATATAACATTCTTTGGCGATGAGCAGGATATGAAACATGTATCTGATGAAGTGAAACAAACTGTTGATAATATAAAGAAAACTTAATAATGGCCCTGTCGTCTAACGGTTAGGACATATGATTCTAAATCATATAATCAGAGTTCGATTCTCTGTTGGGTCACATGTTCTGAGATCGTCTAGTGGTAGGACGCTTGGCTTTGACCCAAGCAATGGAGGTTCGACCCCTTCTCTCAGAACCAACACATAGTAGCCAAGCGACTAAGGCAGCTGATTGCAAACCAGCTATCGAAGGTTTGAATCCTTCCTATGTGTCCATGCAACTGTAGCTCAATTGGTGGAGCAACTGTTTTACATACAGGAGGTTAGAGGTTCAACTCCTCTCAGTTGCACCAGCCCCCATAACTCAATTGGTAGAGTAGCTGGCTTTTAACCAGTTAATCTAGGTTCGAGTCCTGGTGGGGGCACCATGCTTGGGTTGTAGCTTTGGTAGATACGTACGGTTGAAGCCCGTAAGACGAGAGTTCAATTCTTTCCCCAAGCACATGAAGAAACAGTTAAGAAGATTCATAAAAAGAATGAATAATGCGTATAGACGATATGGTGAAGGAGCTTGGTTAATAGAAATTAAACTAGCACATAACTATAAACGTCTTAAAAGAAATAAGCTCTTGTAGTTCAATGGATAGAACGATCGATTTCTAATCATTAGATGTAGGTTCAACTCCTACCGAGAGTACCAGCCTGTGTAGCTCAGTGGTTTAGAGCAATTGTTTTGTAAACAATAGGTCGTGAGTTCGAATCTCACCTCAGGCTCAGTGTTTCAAGTAGTTGTCGGGGGATAGCTTAATGGTAAAGCAGTTGATCGCATCCGGTAAATCGGGGATCAATGATTGTTAGATGATACTATGAATTCATCAGCATAGATATATATAACATAGGGATGATTACCCAAGATGTAGGTTCGATTCCTACTCCCTCAACATGGATCCGTAGCGAAATTGGTTATCGCACCTCCCTGTCACGGAGGGGGCTGCCGGTTCGAGTCCGGTCGGGTCCGCCATTGGTGGTTCGTATAGTGGCCAATTACATCAGACTGTAAATCTGACGACTACGGTCTACGTAGGTTCGAATCCTACACCACCAACAATAATATCAGAATAGTATATTCATATAGCTTAATCGATAAAGCACTGGAGTTCGATCCCAGAGATGCTGGTTCAAGTCCAGCTATGAATTCGTCTTCATAATTCAATGGTTAGAATAACTGTCTCTTAAACAGTTAATCCAGGTTCAAGTCCTGGTGAAGACACCATTGACTTTTTTTGTATAATAATCTATACTAAGAGTAGATTAAGTTAATAATAAAATATATGAAAATAAGACTAATAACTTCCCCATCATGTCCTTATTGTTCTGCTATGAAGAAATATCTTAATAGTAACAATGTAGAATTTGAAGAGATAAACATTTAAGAGGAC
>JALOBO010000119.1 GCA_023228225.1 Clostridia bacterium | reverse complement strand
TTTGAACAACAAAGACGCCGATTACATAACATATCGGCAATTTGTAGAGCGGTGCAAAGAAATGGCAAAAAGCAATTTTAATTAACTCGCTTCCTTCGGGTTTCGAAGCGACGTACCCCAAAGATTTGAACGCGGTCCTTGCCGCTATCATCGCTTCAATCCCAGTCTAACATCTTGACGTTTGGCGGTATCGGATAAACCGCCGTATATCTTCAAAAAAGGAGAACTGAAACAAATGAAAATAACCGATGTGCAAATTAATGCAAAAAGTTTTGCAACATTAATGAACGAAAGAACAAAAGCAAAGGTTGGTTCCATCCCGATTGTTTGCATAAACGCAGAAGGGCAAAGCGTTACAAAATATGCGCCATTATTGCAAATTATGATTGACGTTGATGGGGTACAAAAACCTATTGGCGAGTTTTTAGAATTATTATACAACGATATTGAAAAGAAAAATCAAAAAATTATTGAACTGACCGGCCTTTTTAATGAAACAAAAGCGGTCGCAGAAAAAGCAATAGCAACAGTAAAAAATATTGAAAAATATATGCCGACCGACTATATTGGATTATAAAAAGGAGCGATGAAAATGTTTTTATCTGCAAGTGAGTTTTTTTCAAATATTGTTGATGGTTTATTGAGTTTTTGGTCTACAATTCAAAACGCAAATTGGTCGGAAATTGCCGAACAAATTAAAAATTGGGTATTAACCGGTGCAGGAGCCGGGACTATTATTGTTATTATAAGCAAAATTGTTCCATTATTAAAAAATGCCAACGCACCCATTCTTAAAGAACTCGGTAAAATTGGTGAAGCGATGCTTATCGCAAATGCTGAAATTAAGAAATTGAAAGAAGAAAACGCCACTTTAAAAGATGGCATCAAAGCAACCATTTCATATCTTGAAACAACCGCCCAAGTAAACTTATCGAGCAAGGTTTTATCGGAAGAGCAAAAAACGTTGTTTAAATCTGCAATTGATACGTTGCAAAGTACAGAAACCAAATTGGCCACTCATGTTGCTAATGATATTGAAACAATCATAGCGGATGGGATAATCACTGCTGATGAAGCAATTGCATTAACTGAACACGAACCTATCATTAAAAAAGCATTAGGGACTCGCATTGAAGATTTAATGCCACCGAAAGCGTGATTTTAATGACAAACAAAAAATGGTCTTATTTATTTGGTATATTGATATTTTTATTCACATTTATAATTCCGCTTGCGATTGTTTTTTTAATGTATATGTCACTTGATTCCACGGATTCGAATGTTTCAATGAATATTATTGGTGTTTTTATTTGTGTTGGTCTTTTATTTGGATTTATTAAATTAATTGATCGTGATTGCGTTAGACGTGATAAATTACATAGAAACCCAGTTGTTTGGCTTATCAATCTTAAATATTGGTTGCCGCCTTTGGCCGGGACGATTTTGTTTACTTGGTTTATTTATGCAGTCAAAGGCGAGATTCAAACACTATGGATTGTAATGTTTATCACAAGTATTTGTGAACTTATTGCATTTGTATTAAAATGGCCAAAAGAGCACTTTGACCGTTTGGTTGAATCCACCCCCCCTACCCCTTAAAAAGAAAGGCACTCGCAAGAGTGCCTTTTTTATATTTTTGTTTTAAGCCAAACCCAAAACTCATTGGTAATCTCAACACGACTTTTAGAATTATGAATATCGGTATCAACATAAAACTCTGTTGCATAATTCGAACCCATAAGCATATTGACAAGTAATACCGCAATACGAAGCACAAAATCAACCCATCCTGCCAAACTCCAATTTAAAACCATATCGGCAGTGAAAATAGAAATAAAAAAAGTTATCAATGACACTAAAAGACGATTCGGCATATTATCTTTGGCATATTTACCGTGTTTTTTTGTTCGGTCTTTTGTCTGTCCTTTTATGATGTCGCCGGTTTCAATAAAATTGATGTCAATATTATTGTAATCAATGCTAACCTTGTTTATGTGTTCAGCAATCCATTTGTCATCAAGCATGTCTTCTAACACTCGTTTTTGCCTTATATAACGATTTTTGTCTTGACGCGACTTTATATCGTCTTCTATTTCTTTAATGCGAGATGGGGGCAAATTATTGCGCTGAAACGTTGTTACAACTTCGTTTTCTAAATCAACGCTCTTTTTTTTATATTTGTTGGTGTCTTGCGTGAGTTTAGTAATAGTATTTTGAATATAAATCTGCCAAGCAATAATTTTTTGCTTTTCATTGCGTTCTTTCACAAAAGCGGTTCGGTTGTTTTTCCATTCAACTGTGCCGGTTGTTTCTTTGATTTTGTCTTCTTGGGTTTCAAGGAATGCGATATTTTCATCATACAGATTCAGTTTCTTTAATTTGCTGTCGAAAGAAGCCCAATGCGTAATTTGATAAATTATAATCAAGGCAACTGTTACAAAAAGAAAATACCATGTGAAAACAGAATCCCATGTAAACTCGTTGTCTTTTGAAAGCATGGAAATTGCCATTAAGGCTACAACCATTAAAATATTGATAAGTATATTCGGTGCAAACATTAAAACCAGCGAAGCTTTTGTTTTTGCTTTGTTAATTATGTATCTTTGTTTTACGATTCCGTCTTCAACTTTTAATTTATCCATTTATGCTACCTTTTTTCTTGCTGATAGATTTTTGTTTCCCAACCGTATTCTTTCAAAAGCGATTCTTCCTTTTTGGCTTTTTCTAAAGTATCTGTTCGGCTTTTACCAAATAAATCATTTTGTTTATTAAACTCAATAATATATTCAAAACTTTTTCCGTTTAAACTATTTGCGTTAATAATATAATTTAATCCATTTTCCCCTTTGCACACCATTTCTTCGCCACTTATAGTAGTTATTTCACACAAAATCTTATCATGATAGATTTTATCGCCAATAGAAACGTTAACTTGTTTTGGTATAATCGTCATTGCGTAATGCTCTTTTCATATTCAATCGCAAGTTCTTTCAATGCTTTGCGCAAATCACTATAATTATCCGCAAATATAATTTTTAATGTACGGTATAACGAACGTTCAAGCGCGCTATAAGTTAATTGATATGGTATTTCTTTAAGCGTTGTATTTATTAAATCTTTTGCCGTTTTAAACATTCCGATTTCAGTTACATATCTTTTATGTGCAACATAAACAGCAAATGCAAGGCGGTGTGTATTATCAAACTCACTAACACAATATTGTGTTTCAAGAAACTTTTTAATAAATTGTAAATCTCTTTTTTCTGATTTTTCCATTTTTATTCCCCTTTCACTTCTCTGCGAAGTCTATAATATAATAATTTATATATCAATTCTGCACTGTTATCTTTTTCAATAAAATTAAATCCAATATCGTATCGATCTTTGAATGATAAAATTGTTGCGATAAAACTATGTTTATCGTATTGCGTTTTATAATCCCCCATAATAATTTTATCAAGCGAACCGTTTTCAATTACAAAATCAATTTTACCGCGTCCGCGTGATAATTCATCTTCAATGCGTGAACGATCGTTAGTTAAATTGCCAGATAATTCTTCTAAATTTGCTTTTCGTTCGATAGCATAATCAAGTTGTAATTCCTGATAAAAACCCAAAACATCATTTTTAGGAACAAAAATCGAATAATCACCAAAACCTAATTTTTCAATTTGAAATGGTATACCTTTTTTTGTTAGCCAATTAACAATATGACTATTTTCGTTTTCACGGCTATCAATAATTACAACCGCCTTTTTCAAGATGTATTCTTTAATTATGTAATCTGAAAACCTAATTTTTAACAAGGAATACACCCCCTTAATTCTTTTCTAAAATTAGTACCCCTATTTTTTGCATATAATCATAAATTGCGGTCAACTGTGCTTTTGTGCCTTTGATTTTGTATGTCCGTATGTAAATATCCAAATCGGTATCAACATTAATCGCCACAATGGGTTCTGCTTGCGGTGGAACATTGGCGTATTTCTCTTTGATGGCTTTATCGTTTTTGATAAGCGTAACAATGTCATTTAATTCTGCTCCATTTGTTAGCATTTCAAAGTATTTTTCTGTTTCTAATTCACAGATGGTACATGTTGTTTGAATAATTCCACAAGCGGTCTGAAATGACTTTTTTTGTTCTGCAAGGTCGCTTTCAATTTGTGAGATAGCAATAGTTTTGTTTAGCCACGTTTCATTGAAAACCGTGTATGGTGCATAATCCGACAACGCTTTGATTTCAGCGCGTTTGCGCTCTTTAATTCGCACGTCATAATCGCCGACCTGCGCTTTGATTTCGGTAGCGAGCACATCAAGTTTCTTTGTTAAATCTTTAATTTCGGTTTCAAATGTATCTAATGGAACTTTGATTTTTTTTACGGTTGAAATACGCATATCGCTGATTTCTTTTGCAGTGGCGTTTAAACTCGCTAAAATCTTTTTTGCGTTTGGCAATTCGCTTTCGTCAACAATAACATAGCCACTATATTGGTCTGTTAATTTTTTGATTTCAGCATTTAATTCTGTTAAATCGTATTTGATTTGTGGTAATTCATATTTTATTTCTAAAACCTCTAATGCCAGTTCATTCATTTTTTCTCCTTTTTAAAAATTACAATTTTCTAATTTTTTTATGCTTTCGTCAATTTCTTTTATTAACGCCGTTTCTTGCTTTTCTGTGAGGTTTAACGGCATTTCATCTAATCCTAAGATATTTTCACACATAAACATCAAAACGCTTTCTGTGGTCAAATTTGCGTTTGTAGTGGCTATTTGTTGTGCAATGCGATTTATTACATTTTTTCTGCGTTTAGAAAAAACCAATGTATCAAGCGCCTTTTCTTCTTCCGGCGTGATTATTTTACTCGCAAGCATTAATGCTTTTTTTATATCATCGCCACATTCAAGTATTTGTTCTACTATGCTTTTTTCTGTTATTAATATTTTTTCGGAAATTGAAACAATATCGAATGGCGATAGGTTAATTTTGGCTGTGTCAAATGGCGTTTCTCCTTCAATTTCAATTTCTATTGTTGTCTTGTTTTCATATGCGTTTATAATTTCTTTAATAATTTCAGCGAGTTTCATATTTTATTATCTCTCTTTTGTGAAAATATAGTGCCTTTGCTCTCTTTTTTTGTTTTTCGTATT
>JALOBO010000118.1 GCA_023228225.1 Clostridia bacterium | reverse complement strand
TCTATACTTTGTTTATCTACTGCATGAGTAGTAAACTGCCATGTACGTTTCCCTTGTTGTGATATCAATGAATCTATGATAGGACGTTGACAAGGAATGTGAACAGTATATATTGGTAATTGTGCATTACCTCGTTTCATTAGATATTCGTATTTTCTTTTATCAGGTTTATTATAATAATACATCCAACAGATAACATCATTCTCTAGGTCTTTTTTATTCCTAGTTTCTGTTTCACATATCATCTTAGCCTGTGCTAATATCCAATCTCTGTTTTTCTTTTTTTCTGGTGTTACCATATGTTTATTATTTACTGTAGTATTTTTCCTACCATCATCATATCTAATCGTGAATTTATATCACTTCTATCTTCTTTTTGTGTGCTTTGTTGTTCATTCTCTGTGTTTGTTTGTCCTGTTGATTTATATGCACTATTGACAATAGGCTTTACATTTTGTTTATCGACCCCTGCTAATGCATTAATCTCTTCTAATGTTCTTTTGTCTGTTAAGAAATTTCCTTCATCATACAGTTTCATTTTAGCTTTTGTAGTAGTTATCCAATGAGGATTTGTTGTAGCTGCATCAGAACCTGTATTAGGAGCATAACCTCCTATCAATCTCTTTTCGTCAGTAGGATTTTTCTTTCCCTCTGCTACCTGTTCAGGAGTTGTTAATCCTTTATCATATCTATTCTTTAATGTAGTAGTAAAGAAGTCTACACCTTCTTCTATAGTATCAAACTTATACCATGTAGCTAATCCTGCATTCTTATCATACTTCTTTAATAACCCTCCTATATTGTATGTTGTTACGAAAGATTTATAATCATCTGTTTCATTACGTGCTATTGCTATCCCTAGTTTTATAAACTCAGGGTCTGTTATTCCTTTTTTAACAAATGAATCTCTTATCATAATATCATAGGCATTAGAACTTTTAAATTCTTCCGTTTTTGGTTTTTCCTTATTCTCTGATTTATAAACAATTTTTTTTGTAGTACTCTTTTCTGACATAGGAACAGAAGAAGCATATTTCTGTCTTAATATAGCTTCAACGCTATTTCCTCCTTGTGGAGGGTCTTGCGGTTTATACGTTATCTTCATGCCGTTGCTCTTATTAATACTCCATTTTCAATCTTCCATATCAATTGAGGTTCTTCCGATTCTATGGACCTATCTCTAACTACTATATCTTCATTCTCCTTATATCCCACTAACGATTCTGCTGTTGCTATTGTTATATCACAATTATATTTATCGCCGGGTGTATATCTAAATTTACTTAATGCATATATCTGTCTTGGTATCCACATCCTATTTATCTGCTCTTCGTCTAATATATCCCTTGATAAAGAAAGAATATGCGGTTTTAACGACTTATCAGTACCATATCTATTAGAAGTCTTCATGTCTTTTATCTGCCCTGCAAAAGCAAGTAAAGGCTTTTCTAATAAGTATTGAGTAGCATTCATCCTTTCATAATATTCGAAGAACAAAGGATTGACATATTCATGATTGTTTTGACAGTTATAATATACACACCCCATCAACGTATGTTCAAAAAATGCTTTCTGTCCTCCTGTCTCTAGTCCCGGTCTCTCGAATATAAGAAGCACCCATGTATTGTGAAACGGACTTTCACTATTATTCCTCCATTTCTTATAAACAGTAAAAGAACCTTCCGAATCACTATTCTCTGCTATATCTTGATTATAGGTGTCGGTACCGGCTGTATAAAGAAAATCATACACATGACCATCTGATGTTCTTTCCGGTTCTTCTAATATCTCACACCACCATTCTTCTCTCATTATTTCTTCTTCCGTTGCATCTACAAATCTAACACCACCTTTTATCTTCCCGGGTGTTATCCATTCTAAATGCCCTTTTCGTGTCATCTGAGCCTCTCTATGTGTAAGGATATAATTATACCTCGTGTTCAATAATCGTACTCTCTCGGGTCCAAAATAGCCTGCTGTGTTCATTTGGAAAACATCCTCCAAATATATCGCCTGATGTGATATATGTATGTACTTTTCTTTAGCAGACATCTTCTCTCTTTCCTTTAATACATAATCCAAAGATTCTTCTACTAAAGGATTCCCATCGCTATCTATAATTTTATATGACCATGAAGGAGTGAAGTGTGCTACCTTTATATTCCCTGTATAACTAGACTTCTCCCACTTGTTATTAAACGATAATATATTATATTTATCCGGATTATATGCTCTCTCTTGTAAATCTGTAACACCCTTATCCATATTTCCACCTGTACCTAAAAATAATTGTTTTCCTGTTTTCTTTCCTTCTGCATATATAGATGGTCTTACATTCTCTGCTACTTTCAACGACCAACCTTTCTTACCCTTACCTATCTCTTCATATAATACGAATGTAGGACTATAACGTGATAATGCTTCCGGGTCATCATTAGCATTTTCTGTTAATATTTCAGAACCATTTACGGATTTAATATGTTGTTTATTATCAAAACCTCTTGCTTTCTTTAAGACAAACTGTGTGTTCGATAATTCATCTATGCCACGGATAGCATTAAAAAAGGTGTTGTCAGCATCTGTTTGTTCTCCTGCTACTATTATACATTGAGACATTGGCACAAACAAATAATACCATGCCATTAAGGCTGCTAATATTTCCGAGAACCCTAATTGTCTTGCCTTAGTCTCTTGGTCATCTTTTGATTGTTCATCCATCATTTCTAATCTACGAGAGAATAAGAATTGATGTGCTAAAAATTTAGGACTTGTCAATGTCTTAACAGTATCATCACTTGCTAATCCACGCATCTTCCAAAAGTTTAAAAAGAAATAATAAAAGCCACTTATACGTACAGACTTATTCTTTATCAACAAATCATATTCCGGTAGATAACAATCTTCTTTTGTCCATAGAGCATCTATACCATCAACAAGATAATCCCCTCCTTCTGTTATAGCATCTTCTACTGTATAGCCATAAAGACATCTGCTTATTTGTTTTTTCCACCATTGCTCATCTATAATAATGTTACTATCAAAATGGAATTTGATAAGGTCTTTAAGAGATAGATTACGTAACGACAGACTATCCTTAAAGAAAAGGTCTCCTTCCCTTGGTAAGTCTTTACCTGTAACAACAGGACTGAATCGTTTAGTATCTATAAATTTCATATTGTTAAATTATCCCTTTAAGTAACTCTTCTTTTGGTCTTGATTCATAGCATGGTATCTCTCTAATATACTCATGCCTTCATACTTCCTTTTAATATCTTCCTTTTCTATCTGTGCCATCCTCTTAGCAATCTCATACTGCTCCGTAAGTTTAAATGATTTTGCTACTTCTGTAGTAAGCAAAGAACTATCATTAACATCTATTTCTATTTTAACTACCCCCGTTAATCTGCTTTTATCTAACTTCCGGTAGTTACCATGTTCTGTTAGTTTATATATATCAAAATCATAATTTACATCATAAGGTACTTCTACTTTTTCTTTTCGTGTAGTACTTATCTTAGTTATCTTTTCTTTCTCTACTGATATAGCTTCTTTAATCGTTTCTGCGAGCCTTTCATCTACCCCTGCTTGTAATAGCTTATATCCATCTATGAATGCTAAGATACGCTTATTACCATCTATATTTGTAGGCATCCTTCCGTTAAAATATGTATCTATAACGTATGTCTTCCTTTCTAAAAACGATAGCCCTGACAGCACATGGTCTTTATAATATAAGTGATATATCCATTTACATGCTTTCTTAAAGAATGACTTATCACCTATCTTATCATTACGCCATACGTCATCAATAAATGGTAAAGCCATAGCTTCCGGATTAACATCTACATCAGTAGTGCTTTCATTATAAATAAGAATATCACTATTAGCCATTATTCTCTGTTTAGATATTTAATCACTTCCATTGCTCCTTCTTCTGCTATTTCCCAAGGCACTAATACTTTACTATGAAATTTAACTTCCATGTATTTCCCATCTTTATCAAACCACTGACATAGGATACCATCTAATTTAGAAGTCATCTTTTTAACAAAGCCACTACCATCATCTTTAGCTTCTGTAGGCACTTCTATCTTCTTATAAATAATCTCCTTGACAGTCATAGGGAGATACAAGTTATCCTTATAAGCAACTTGGTCTCCCTCTTTAAATCGGACTTTTATATTTTCCATGACTGTTTTATTCTTTATTGGTTATACAATTCTAACGTTTCATCTTTAATGATAGCAGCTATCTCTACCTCTCTTATATGATGAAAGAAACATCCTTTATAGATAAATGAATCTGTAGGCATCCCTCTTAGGATAATACAATCTCCTACCTTAACATCGCTATGTATTTCTGACCCTACCGCTAACACCTTACCATACCCTAATCCATAAGGATATAACTTAGCAAATTCATTAGGATGTTTTTTACTTTGGTCTTTATTATAAGGCTGTATCATTCCGTTATGGTCTATGAAATCTTTCTCATTATACTTTTTAGCATCAGGTAGATTTATCACTACACCTATAATAATATTATCAGCTTTCGGAATAACAGTACTTGGGAGTTCTCTACCCATACGTTCATTTAACGTATCAAATGCTTTTCTCTTTTCTAAATTCTTTGTCATCTTATTTCTTTTTTTTTAATTATTTAATTTCTATATTTTTCTTTTTGAATAGGTCAGCGATAATCTTAATAAGTGCTATAATAGCATCTAATAATTTTTGCGTTAATGGTATATCATAAATACCATTTGCTACTAACCCTACTGCTAATCCTGTTAACACTGTAAATGTCCATCCTTCCCATGCCGGTAAGGTAGTATACAATGCAAACAGTCCTAATGCAAAGATAAAACCTACTACAGCTTCTCCTACAGACATCACCCATGTTAATACTTGTTTTACCCATCCTTTTTTGATTTTAAAGAATGTTGTTATCCAATTCATGATGATAACGTTTAATGCTACTAGTCCTGCTAAAGAACTAAAATACTCTACTAAATTTTCCATTTTTTTTATTATTTTGTTATTACTAAAAACTTATATTTATAACTTAACTTTACTTCTTGCCCAAAGAACTCATAACCTCCTCCTATAACATGTTTGTTGAAACTAAAATCTATCTCCGGTGCTATAAGAGGCATCTTAGTTTTAAACTTAAATCCTATCTCTCCTCCTGCT
>JALOBO010000117.1 GCA_023228225.1 Clostridia bacterium | reverse complement strand
TTTCTCTTTATTTGCAGCTTCCCTGCATTGCTGAAGAATTACTTCATCCGGTTGGGGAGGACTTCGGATTTTCTTATCTGGTTCCTTAACGGGTTTACTGTTCTTATCTTCCTTCTTATCCGCTCCGAACCTCTTTTCATACAGTTTATTGATAGCTTCCTGATTCTCTTTTATCTTCTCTGGAGTTTCCTCGATATGATGACCTGTGACCACAAAGAAACGGGCTTTTGAATACATCTCAATATTGCCTTTTCTTTTTCTATCGCCTGGGATCTTCCCTTTAATGAGAACATGCGCCCCGGTTCCACTTTGGGAAAGCTCAGCATATGAGCCTAAACTTAAAATTTCTTCAAATACTTCTGGATTCCATTCTCCGGTTACAGGGTCCCTTGCTTTGTCCCAATCTATCCCCATTATTCCGGTATCTTCTGAGAAAACAAATCCTATCCCGTCACTTTTTACACGGGTAGATTCTATGAATTCGTATTTGTCCCATGTATCAGGGTCTGTTGAATCTGCCCGTTTTCCGTTTCTCTGATATGGGATTTTAGTATTTTTACCATCCCTTTCTTCAAGTCTCCATAATACCCAATTATCAACGGATTTGATTTCTTTAGGGATCGAATCATAAATCACAGGAAGGACCATATTCAGGCCCTCCTTTCGTCATTTTCTCCAACATCCCAGCTGTCCGGCTCGTTATACATATCTGCCAGATATCGGACGTTGCTATCTTGCCGGGCTTGAAACACCTGCTCTAAAAAGGATATGTCAGCCACTTCAAAGCCCCCGGAACGACAACCAGATCTCAAACAGCTGCTCGTTTTTCCTGTCAAGCTCTGCTCTAATTTCGGGATCGGTTGCTTGTCCCTGCTGCATCTCTAAGCTTTGTAACGTGTTGAAAAGTACATCCCGCACATATGAGATCATAGCGTCGGGAATTGTCAAAAAATCAGAGTCGTTCAGATGTACTGGTTCAAAACATAGTTTGTGTCCACTAATCATTCTGTTAACCTCTAAGTGTGGTTTTAAACGTTCTAGGTTAACAGTAACAAGAAAACTATTTATTCAAGAAAAGATAATATCTCATTGCTGGGTGAGAAAAACTTTTCTTAAGTTTCTTTAAATGCCGTCATTGGTGCCCACCTTTGGCGGTGTTTCTCATCACTGTTTTCTAAAATTTATATATAATTCTAAATAAATTATTGTTTTTATTTAAATCAATTTTACTTGTTTTTCATTTCACTTTTCTTTACTTTACTTTGCTTTTCAGCATCCTTTTCCACGAAAGTATGATGGATACTGCTTTTGAATCATCTCATCTACCAGCTGGTAAATGTAGATGTTCTCGTCAACCGCTATCTTTTTTAGCATGTGTAATGTTTCGGGTCTAATGTTAGGCTTTGCCCATTTCTTCGGCTCTGAATCCGTCATCGCTTCATCTCCTATACTATAACTACGTACATATAGTATATATACGTTTTCTCACGTTTAGAAGAATCCACCGAAGCTTCCAACCAGTCCCAAGAAATTAAGAAAAGAAGTTTTGAATATCTCTTCCTAAAAATAAAATATACAACCAATTATATATATCTTTACATTATTAAAGTGCACAAATATGTCTTCCGACTTCATTTTTGTTCGTGAATACACGAACTATTCATATTGACTATAGGAATATGCAGCATAATTTTTATTATATAATTAAATTTATAATTGGAAATAAAATAAGTTGTAATAAAACTTCGTTCATCTTCGGAAGTTGCGGCAAAAAGGAAAAGAGAAATTAATACAACTCATTTTTAGCATCATTCATCTTTGAAAGGTCCGGAGTATTCCCAGCATAGCAGGCAGTGACTACAGCTGCAGCCTCTGTTAAGTAAGTCCGATAATATTGGATTAATTCCTTCTGTCCTGTATCCAGAGTGTTGTAATTTGTATTTGTATCAAGTCTCTCGCTCCGGATAAAGGCTATTGAGCTTTCGCATGTCTGCTTGTATGCAATCGGTGTCTGAACCCCTTGCTGATTGATGGCTTCCTGTACTGCATTGTTCACAAGATCTGATCGGTGCTGAATGTCCGCAACGAAAGGATTCTGAGTTTCGGTAGGTTGGATAAGTTCAGGTGTGTTTTGTGTTCCCTGCTCCCCGGAGATCTCATAAAGACAACCACCCAAAAGGAGAAGAGCGAAGGCAGCCAGTAAGACTTTCATCTTTGCTGCTGCTGTGATAGTTTCGATTATTCCGACTCCTCCTTGACAAAGATTTTTACAAATTTCTCCTTCTGAGTCGTCCACACATCACCGTTTTTCTGAACTTTCAAAGGCTCCCCAATTTGATCTTTGACTCTTGTTTTTCTAATTTCTGTGTACATCGAGTGAGGCAACAGCGCGTACTTTTTGCAAGTTTCAAGTTCTTGATCTAAATCAGAAATGAAAACCTTGATTTCTTTTCCGTAATTGATTTCATTAACGTGAATTCTTCCTCTTGAATCTGTTTTTCTATTAATTTCTAAGAGTTTCCAGATTCTTGTATCTAGGTATTCCCCGCGCTCGTTTTCTTCAGTTTGCATATAAGTACAATGGTTTGATATATTTAAATATTTAACTGAGTTTCTAAACTCGTTTATGCGCGTATGGGGCCTTAGAGGGCCCATAGATAAGGCCTGGTTATTATACCGAGCCGTCTGGAATGAACTATTATTAGTGATTGACAGTGGCGCTGGCATTTAAGCCGCCTCCGCGCTCTGCTCGGCCTGCTGAGGCTCAGGAGCAGGTGGAACGCTTGCTTTCATGGTTGCTATATACTCGCCAACTGCCGCGCCTCTGGTGAGGACGAAATCCGCCCCTAATGCCTCAATAAGATGAGGTGTGTATTCTTTCTTTGCTATGAAAATTACTCCGTCATAACACGATGCCCCGCCTTCTTTCATGAGTAAAAGCCTGTCCCTCTTGTCCTGAAGTTCTTTAATCGAATGTTTGCATTCCTTTGTTTCGTATTCCATTGCAATTCTTATAATTGAGCCGTCTGCCCGCCTGAATCTGGCATCCACGTCTGGTAATTGATCTTTACCGTAATTATTGTCCAATGTTACGTTTTCAGCATCTCTTAGGTAACATTCGCCACCGAGAAGCGCATTCTGGAAATAATGTTCTGTTGTCTGTCCTCTGATCTTCCCGTCTTCTCCAAGAAGTGAACGCTTGTAAAATACAACCGTTTGAAGCCCGGTGCATGGGTTTCTGGTCGTTTCCTTTTCGAATCCATTCGGGTACTCGGCAGGATCAAGAGCTTTGTTGTACCAGGTCTTGCAGCTGACTCCGAGATCATGTACTATCTGAGTTACTGCTGTATTTAGGCTAATTACCAAGCGCGTTGTAGTAGGGGATTTTGTGCCCCCTCATAATCATCAAGCCGTATCCCTTCCCAGGTGTGAGCAATGTTGATGTATCCTGTTCATTGAGCAGGAATTCCTTTTGAATCGGGCCTATATTGTCGGGCCTCCAATTCCCTAACAGAAGGATATAGGCAGTGTTCGCTTTCAACATATCAAGCATTTCTCGAGGGAATCCTGCCAGGTCCTGTGAAACGACCTTTGTGTACAGCCCCCAACTTCTACCCTGCCGATAGAATTTTTCAGTGCTGTTTTTCATGGTTTTGTTTTTGACCAGATCTGCACCCTCGTCCAATGTCATCAGTGTGCGTGTCACCGGAGCGCCGGGCTTTGCATTTGCCAGCTTTGTATACACAACTGACATTATCATCATCGTGAGAGCTTCCTGCACGTTAGGAACGCTTGTAAGTGCGCTTAAATCGCACATTATAAACTGGTTGCTCAGATCAAGCGCGTTGTTGTTCACCAGGTAGCCTAAAGGACCGTTAGGCGTTAGCATAGCGGTGTTGTTGTACAGAGCTTCAATTGGCCCGGTCATCTTTTTGTGCTTGTCATCCGAAAGCCAGCATTCCAGCTTGTTTCTCATATCGGTGAAATTAGGCCAGAAGTTCCCGTTTCCCCATTGCTTGACGTTCTCTTGAATTACCAGGCCTTTTCCATCAATTACGTGGAATTCTTCGTAAAGCTCACTGAGCGCCTGGGTTAACCAATTCTTCTGTTGATCGGTGTACCCGCTGCCGATAAGTAGGCCTATTGATTCCAACAACATCGTGAAATGCGCCAGATAAGCGGCATGATATCCTTCTTGTGAGTCGTCCATGACCGATTCATCAAAAAACACCTGGAATAAGTTCGGATTTTTTCCACCATGCCCGACTTTCCAGAGCATCCCGTTGAGTGCTGTACATACTCTCAGATGGTCCGTCTTTCCATCCTTTTTCGGAACGATATGTATCACATTATCCCCGTCCAAAAAAGCCCGTATGTCGTCTTTCAGTAGCTCCACTGACTTTCCAGATCCCGAAGGTGCTATAATGAGCGCGTTTGAGTTCGTTGTATTTGGATCATCGAAGTCGTAATATACAGGATTCCCGGTCCGGGTATTCATTCCAAGCATACGGCCTTTAGTGGAAAGGACAGGTTCCGGACTTCTCAGAAGGGATGTTTTCGCGCATAGGGCAGACGTTACCGACTTTTTAAAGAGGTTTTCCCATATGTAGGGGGTTGGCTGCATGGACCTGAAAGTTTCTGCCATTCCGCGACGTGGCAATTCATGCTGAATGATTTTTGAGTCACAAACGATCTCTATGCTGTGGATAGTCTTTTTGACTTCCTTCTTCGTGAGTCCCTGCACAGCCACCAATAGGACATGATGAAAAAGTCGAGTAGTTCCGTTGTACAGCTGTTTTTGATACTCATAGATCCCTTCCGCTGCAAAGTCGTTAATTGCATCATGCGAATGCAAGAACTTGTCTTTGCCTTCCTGGATCACGTTGGATATTTTGATATTTCGCCTGGCGACTTCGAGAGCGCTGTTTTCATCAGCAGGGTTGAGAGGATAGATGATCTGGCACATCTCAATACTGGTTTCCTTCTTCGTGGCGATATCAAAAATTTCATCCATGAACCTCTGGTCTAAGTTAGTAGGGAAGTCCTGCCGGTCTCCATATTTCGGGCTAATCCTTCCGATCACCATACATTGTATGTACGTACCGTTGGTTTCCAGCCATAGCCCGTCCTTAGAAGGCTTAAACGCTATCGGCAACGCTGCGTCTATGGTGTCTTTGAGGAGTTTGTTGTTTTTCCGT
>JALOBO010000116.1 GCA_023228225.1 Clostridia bacterium | reverse complement strand
CTCTGCCTCATGTACTTTGTTTATTAGCTCCTCCATACTCTTTGGATTCGCCCGGACCGTTACGTCATAATAAACTTCTGGCATTATATAAATCCTGTCTTATTGATTCCGTGCATGTAAAACATTGTTTCCTCTTGTGGCATGTCTGGGTCAATGTCGCTTGCCCTGCAATGGAAAAGTTTACACAGAGCGAACAGGGTTTGACCCCGCTGGCTTTCTGCGAAAGTTCTTAACTTCTTCCGGCCGAGCGCAGGTCTCCTCTATTACTACGGCGGTCAGGTCTCTGAGAAGCCCAGTCTCTCTTTCAAACATTAACCATGCATCCACATTCTGGAAGTCGGGTTCTACACACATAGTGGCGAGAATCTTAGAAGAGATTTCAACTTCCTTCTTATACTGAGCAAGGGGTTCAAGTTCTTCTTTGGAATTGAACTCGTTGGCGGCCATCTCCTTAAGTGGGCCTGGCATTGCACCATACACTTCGATGTTAAATCCGAAACCTTCAATGAACATCGTGTGTTTCTTTGCGGACCGGATAAGAAGGTCGAGTTTGGAACTAGTTCCTACACAAGTTTCCTCAAGAGCGTCAACATCGCCGCGGAGTTTCGCCCTCTTCTCAGGGTCCATCTCAACTACATCTAACATTATGTGCCGCCAGTTACAGCCTCAGTCATAGAGTAGTCGTTTGCGCTTCCGTCAAGGGTCTGCTCGGTGAACTCACTGAAAGTCGATGCCCACGTGTATCCTGGGAAGTAAACATTACTAAGAGTAACGGCACGAGTTGCCAGACCATCATCAGAGGTAACAGTTGATGTCAGTGTGAACTTAGGATAGCTCGTGGATGTGGCATCGAGTGCGATAGTGCCTGTCGTAGGTCCTGCTTTGTTAATCGAGTATAATGCAAGATCGTCGGCGATAGCTGGGATTTTCGCATATTTAAGAGATACTTTAATGTCGCCCTCCGTCCTACCAACGGCCTGCCACATAATACTACCACACCCGTAAAGTTTTACATCGGTGGTTGTAAATTCGATAACGATTTCTTTTGCGATACCAACCTCGTGGGTTTTAGTCCCAATTTCCATTGATATTACAGTTTCGTTACCGAACCACTGCTTACCTGTAGTTACTACCATGTTATTACACTATGGTATTTATAATATAATAAATCTTCACTCAGTATATGTTTTGAAGTGAAGATTGAGAATCCACGGGGTGAGGATTGTTGCCGCACTTACCCAAGTGTCAGAACCACAATCTGCATCGGATATATGAGCACCATTCACTCTGCGATCATGCATAGGGAAACAACCTGCTAAGAATGCCTCTGCATCTTCTAAAGCTTTCAATACATTGTCTCCGAGATTGTCAATAGAGTTTACATCAATGACATGAACGACACCGTATATCCTAACGTCGAACTCAACATAATCTCCGCCCATATACATCACATGTTTAATCTCTTGTGGCTTCGGAGATATGATATATATTCCTCCAACTCTCACCGTTGCTGGAATGTCATCGGTGATGAAAACGAGAGTATCATCATCAACATATGAATCAACCTTCGTCTTAATTCCTCTAATTACTTCACTTACTTTTGTCATTGAACACCTTGTTCATCTCGTTAGTCATAACAGAACTCCTCGACCTTCTGTAAGGTTCGGGGTTCCCAGCTGGGTTTGAGTACGCCGCATATCTGAACCGAGTGCCATCCCATATCTTAAGACATGCGGCGTATGCATCGGAGTTGTATTTGGTACGGGATGGTCGGATAGTATTCTTTGCTGGGAACGTCCTACTGAATGCGATGTTACCAATAGGAACCCTAACAACCACCATCGATCTGGATAGTGACTTTATACTGCTCGGGTCGCCACTATATTGTTTAAAATACTGTTTAAACGCAGTATCGGTAATCTTACCTCTGGTTCTTTTGGTCCGGTCTGGAACCAGTTCCTTTATGATATCTGCTCTACTCCGATTTCCGCCGAATTGATATATCCCACTGTAATCGGAAACCTTGATTTCATTCCCTTTGATAGTCCTGATGGCCTCATATGATGTATCGGGTTGTCTGTTGGTGGCACGGACAGTTACGGTGAAGTTGCCAGCAGTCCACGACTTTCCTTTAACTTCGGTTACCCATTTCTTGACATTGACAAAACTCTTGCGAGGGTCCGGATCGGGTCTCTCAGTAGCATTCAATTCATGCTTCATAGGTTCGAGAGCTTCCTTACAAATGGCTGTGATTCCTTTCTCAATCTGTTTATCCCAATACTCCGGGCTAGAGAAGTCGGCTCCTCCCTTTCGGGAGAAGATTCGGATTGATGTCTTGTACCTTGCCATTATACGTAAAGCTGAGGGTCGATTGGTGGTCTGCGATAGAGTTCCAGAATTGACTTAACGTCAGCGGTGAGTAAGAAAGATGCAAACTGAGGGTTGAACATCTCAGCGAAGTCCACAACACCAGACTGCCTGAACGTGCTGGCTTCCTGATTCTTCTTCTTGTAGTTGAGATAGTTGATGACAATCATCGACGTGGCAGAACTCAGCGCAAGGAATACCGGGTCGGTTGATTCGTAACCGGCAGTGTATGTTATTCTTACATTGTCAGTTCCAGGGGTGGGAATGTTCTTAAGAATCTGGACTCTTGTTGAATTGAACCGTGTCTGAACGAGATAATCTCCGCCAACAGAAGTTGTTCTCTGTACGAGTTCCATCCATTGTGGGTCGGCATACACAGAAGCACGATTAACAAGAACCTTACTAATTGAGATAACTGGATATTCTCTAGGGTAGAACTGCTTCCTCTTAACCTCCATATCAATACTGTAAGGTGAGTATCCAAACCCGTAAGGTCGGAGGATGTAATCAGAATACATATAGAGATCATCGATGTTCATCGTGTGATATTCGTCGGTTATCTGGTGAGAGTAAAAAGTCGAAACGTTACACCACCTATTGACAAGCTCGGTCGCTGTTCTAACCAGACCGGAAACGAACATCTCATATTCTCCTTCCGTCATCTCGCGACCGAAGGTGAGCATCGTTTTGTGGAAATAACCGGTGAGATTAGTTACGTCAGCTGAGTTACAGTACGTACCATCTACTACAGACATAGTGATATATACGACGTATGTGATAAAAAAGTAATTGGTTAATCTGACGGTGGTAATTCTTTTATTGAGACTTCCCCATCTATGATTGTAACTATGGAACCGGCTGTCCTGGTGAGAGTATAATTAGTATCCTTGTCGTGTTCGTGCTCAGATATCTCACATAAAGTATCAACGACGTCATCTGCGTAATCTGCGATGGCGAGTTTCTGGTCTCGAGTTAGGTATTTGTATGGTTCAGATACGGGTTCGGTGACCGTTGGAATTTCGTCCTGGACTTTTTGTGAAGGAGACTCGTTCTTAGAAGATACATATTTCGCGAAAAGGAATCCCACAAGAAGGCCGAGAATGAGGATGGCCAACGTAGTGGTATCGTAGTTGTAAACAATCATGTAATATATATTACGTTAGATTGTTATAAAAAAGTATTGTATTATGGGGTGATAATTGCCTGTCCGATTCCGAACCCTGGCATGGGTTCATACACTCCAATTCCTTTACCAGCAATTCCAGTTGGAGCTACTGGCTCAGTGTCTTCGGTGAATGCTATAGCTCCATCGTCGCCACTCGCAAATTCAATAACTGTAGGTTCAAGAGTGTAATTATCACCCTGAGTCAGTGTGAATCCGTCAGTGGTTGCTGTAACCGATGCAAGACATGATGTATAGTCTGCTTCAATCATGGGTGCGAGTAATGCACATGTTGCTAAGATGGTTCCACCTGGAACAAATTCTCCATCCGCAGGGTCGGCCGCAACTGCTGTATATGTCTTGGTGATACCTCCGCAAGTAACGGTGAGGACATCTGTTGCCACGGGATTGACAGTCATAGTAGCAGTCCAAACACCTGGTGTCATGGCCACGTATGTTGAAAGCGTGACGATGTTCATGAATTTAACCACATCGGAAACTGCCCAAGTTCCAACGGAAGTTCCGAAGAGTCCACGAACACAGCTTATTTCGCCGGTTGTGGTATTTGCACTTCTACAGTAAACCACTTCATTCTGAGTGACGTTCCAGATATATCCTGGGTTCGCATTAATAATTGCGAGGATAGCAGAGTCGTCGGTTTCATCAAGTTCGATGATACAAGTTCCCTGTGAATCTGGCGCGGCCTGTAAGACTGAGCTTTTATAGGACCATGTCTCTTTGGAGCCATTGGTTGTGAGGTTTGCTGAGATCAGTCCTGCTTCGGGAACTACGATATCTGAGGTTGCAGTCTTAAGATATGTGATGAAGTTCGGGATGGAGATAACATTCTTGAAAGTGGTGAGTTTAGTGACTTCTGCCACTTTAGACCTCCACTACTGCCTGTCCAATTCCGAAGTCGGGCATTGGAATATATTCTCCGATTCCTTTACCGGTATGAGATCCAGTAGAATCGGTAACGAGAACTTTGAGAAGGACACATACATCGTTAATAGCCCAGACTGTCTGAGCAGTTCCGAAGAGTGCGCGTCTTACATTGACTGTGGTTGATGATACGGATGCAACAAGGACGATTTCATCCTTAGTAACATTCCAGACATATCCGAGCTGTGCAAACTTTGCAGCGTCGGCCGCATTGAGAACGATAGTTCCAGCTGTCTGAGAAGTCACTGCGTTGGCAATGGTGGCTTTCTTATAAGCCCATGCTTCAAGGGTTCCGTTCGTGGTAAGGATTGCTGATGCCACCCCGTGTTCCGGGAATACGATTTCATCAGCGGCGGTAGCCTTCACATACGTAATAAACGATGGAACACTAACGACATCTTTGAATGTGGTGAGTTTAGTTACTTCTGCCATTTTCTACTCCTAAAAATTAGTGTGTTACTACCTTAGTAGTTGAACACACCGCCCATCAGGGAAGAGGTTCCAGTTCCGTCAGACTTGTCGATGAAACATTCTGCGCTGGAAATGAAGAACTTCTGCGATGGGTTGTTCTTAGCGAGAATCTCGAAGTTGTCTCTCCATGCGGCTCTCATTGCCAGAAGGTTCGTATCAACAAGATAGGTTGCACGGCTTCCAACAGTGTATGGGAGGAACGGATGCTGGATAAGATTCAGGGTAGGCATTCCTGGGAGTGCGTACTGGATGAACGAGATACCGAATGCATAATCTGCGGTCGGAGGTACACCG
>JALOBO010000115.1 GCA_023228225.1 Clostridia bacterium | reverse complement strand
CAAGTGTTTCAATTTCTGCACCAACAACCCTTGCAAATGCAAAGGATTCAGCGACAGATAAGATGTTTGCGTGTGTTGTTGTGTATCCAACGGCTGATGCAGACCTCTCAAAGGCTCATGCGTACGGTGTGGGAGGGAGCGTTGCACGTAGTGCGGGTTCTATTTCTGTTCCTGTCCCATCGATAGCAGCAGGGAATACATATGTTGTAATGTTGGCGTATCGTTCTGCAGATGGCGTTGAAACGAGCGAAACTGCAGTATCTGTTAATGTAGTATCATAATCTACTGAGGTAAGTAGATAAAAAAAAAGAGGTGGGCGTAAGGGGTTTTTTTTTGACCTGTATTTTGCCTACCTTTTTTATTATAAACCTATGTAATATAATATTATGGCTATAGCAAAAAATGGAATACTTGGCGGATTCTCAGGTTCTGTGGGGGATATTGTTGGTGCGACTTGGAAAGGCGTTACTACAATACGCTCAAAGTCAGCAATAGAAAAGAAGCCACTCACGCAAAAGCAAAAGGATGCTTTGCAAACAACTAAACTTGTTTTGGATTTTTGGAAAGAAACAAATACGATGTATCCTTGGTTAGACTTAACGAGCAAGGAATTAGGGATGACCCCAATGAACGTATTTCAGCGAAGATATAGAGGTAACGTTCTGGCAAGCGCAACAAGCTTAGCACCTTTTACGCCCTTTGATCATTTCCCAACAAAAATATTAGCATATGAATGGTATGCGCCAACACCCGGTACTACATCTAAATTATTCGACGGGGAATTTACAGAAGCGATAATAAGCCAATACCCAACGCATACGGTGGATATAACCGTTTTTCAATTTAGAAGAGTAGGTGGAAGTGCCAAGTTGTATAAAGTTTGGCGCAATTTAAACACTCCTGTAAGTGATGAGGGGGTTTGGTTTAGTATGCAATGTGATGTTCGACAAGAAGACCAATGGCTTGTCTCTGTAATGTTAAAAAGTCCAGAATCACAAACGGTGATTGGCACCCAGCAAAGGAAGGATTTCTCTTAGGCGGATTAAATATTAAAAAAACACAAATTTATTTGCACATTTAAGAAATGTTTTGTACTATTGTCCTGCCAAGAAAGAACGGTTGAAAGGGAGTTAAAAGCCTCGTGCAGACCAGACCGCTAAACGCTGAATACGTTTGGCGGTTTTTTATACCTATTATTTGAAAGACTTTAATGTTTTTGTTATTGACTAATATAGAATAAAAATGATTTCATGTTTAAACATCGATTGGTTGTCATTCTTTGGTTCTTGTAACGAAAAAGTAGACGGTGCTTTATATGAGCGATGTCCGAGAAACTTTGGAACAAAGATTTTTGCGGATGTGATAGACTACAAAAAAGATGGTGAAGTATGGTTTACCGTGACGAAAAATCCCCGCTCTGCAGCGTTGGCGGATTCTTTGGCTATCGTTAAGGTAGCGAATTTTGTGTTGTATCGAAGCGATAAATTCGATATAATAAAAAACGGTCTAAAAGATATTGGCTTTAAAATCAAAGGCTTTTCACGTCTTGATTTATGTCTTGACTTTAATTATTTTGCGAATGGCTATGATGGGCACACTCTCATTTCCCAATTTCTTAAGTCTAATTTGTTGCGAAACGGACGCGGAAAATTTTCAATTCAAGGTGTGCAAAAATTTGAATGCAATTTTGAATATTTGAAATTTGGAGGTGGTAATTCGGAGGTGCGAGCGTATCTATACAATAAGACAAAAGAAATGCAAGACGTGAAAGATAAACCATATATCAGAGAACAATGGGAACTTGCAGGATTAAAACAGGATGTACCCGTTTACCGGCTTGAATTTTCAATGAATAGTGACGCGGTGAAGAATTTACAAAATACTGAAACAGGAACTGCTAGTTTGTCATTATCTGCAATTGAAAATACTGACAATTTGTCAGATATTTACTACTGTCTGTATGACCGTTTTTTTGATTTCAGAAAAAACAACGGCACGAAAAATAAGAGTAGAATGGAGCGTGTTGACCTTATAAAACGTGAAGAAATACAGGTTTTTTATAACGCAAAAAAATATTCAAAAGAATCCGGGAGAATGGAAAAAATACTGATGCACAATATGTATGTTTATGTGTCAAAATACGGAGGGGGTGAAGAATCGACTTATGACCACTCGAATGCACTCTTGAATAATCTAATAGAAAAAACCGATATGTGGGAGTATGTAGCTCGTAAAATTCCGCAATGGGATAACGAAATGAAGCAGTAAACCTCTGCAAAGGCGGGAAAACTCTCAAGATGCCGTTCTTTTCTTGGCTCGGTTCGGAGAACCGAAACTTTATATCAATAATAATTTATTAGTCCTTAACTCCTTAATATGCCAGGACGTTTTTCTGTGAAATATTAGTGTTTTAATAGGGAAAATACGATTTGTTCTTATTTTGTTGGTACTGTACCTGCTTCCACATTAAAAAACAACCACAACCCTCGCAAGGCTCGTGTGTGGCAGTTTTTAATTTCAGCAGGTACAATACTTCTTGCTTCTGAACGTGGTTAGATTGGTGGGAGGGAATGAAGTAGCCAAGCCAGGAGGCGGGTTTCCAGCTCCCGCACTCCTGGCTTGTCTGCACCTCACCTCTATTTTGCTTTCCTTTATAGTGTTTACAGTTTGTCATACTGCTTGTGCCGCACCTCTTTTAGGTGTGGTTCGGTGCATTACTATTTGTTTCGCTTCACGGTGTTTTTGGCTTTGTGGATTTTACTACATTTAGGATTCCCGGACGAATTTGGGAACGGGTCAGGAACGGAAACTGCCGTTAAGTAAAACGGCAGTTATATTTACATAAAATTAAGCGTAAAACGTTGACCGTTAACAGGTTTGAGCGATTTACCCCCCCCCCACCCCCCCCCCATGATTTTAGACGGTCAAAAAGAGAAGCCCCGCGCCCACATTTTTTATCAGCACTCGCAATGCTCGTGCGTGTCCAGAGGTAGGCGCGGGGCTCTCACCAGCGCGGGTAACGCGGGTTTGCGCGGCTTTGTAGTTTCGAGCGTGCGCGGATTCGCTGGCGTTTGGTGTTGCAAAAGTTTTGATATAAAAAAACCCTTGCCCGCTCTGGTGTTTGATTCGTCCTATTAAAAGATGGCAAACGTGGATGTGTGAACGGGGAGGGTTGAAACGTGAATGTGAACCGATTTTATCGAGAAGGTTTTAATAGGACATCACGTTATATTTTAGTAACTTCGTTAAGATACTCAAGCGTTGGGACAAATGTATGCACCCAGCGCCCATCTGTGGTGCCAATTATTATTAACTGATACCCAGCAATGGAGCAGGTATAGAACCTTTTACCCTCTTTGTTCATTCGTTGCTTTTGCTCTAAAATTTGCTCACAATAATCTTGCTCTAGTGCAGATATACGCTTTACCTCTTCTATTTGCTTTGTTTCCATGTTATATGTATTTTAAATTGTTGTCTATTGAAAAGTAGTATACTGTCTTTCCTCCTAAAATCCTTTCTTCCAATGAGTAGATGTACCAGCCCTCTTTTATTGCAATAGGAGCTTGTGACGCGTTGGCTCTCGCTCCAAGAAAGATGAGCACAGATACATTTATTCCACATATCTCTGCTAACTGGTTTGCTTCGTATGTTCCAACCTTTAATTTTGAGTTGCTACACATATAGGCATAGTAGCTCTTCATTATCTTACTTTCTGTCATAATATTTAAGTTTTTGGTTTAACAATATACAAATATACAAAACCCTCACTATCAGCCAAATATATCGTCCGCCAATGTGTCGGTGCCATTTTGTCAGGTCTATTATAGAAAAACTTTTACAAAAATATTTGCTATTTAAAAATCTTTACCATATTATTGCAGAAACAAAATCGGGGAAAAAATGAGCACAAACAAAAATAACTCAACAGAGAAGCTAAAAAAGCCAAAGAAAGACCGAATTAAGTCCGTTTTTGGAACGTTGTTAGAGACTTCCAAACTCTTACAAGGCTCCACAGCTGGCAAAGTCGCAAGTGTATCAGCAAAGGCATCTATCATTATAGGAGCCATCTATGCTATCGTGGAAATCTTTATCTAAAAATATTATGATAGACGAAAAGACTATAGAATGCAAATTACAGATGATGCGAAACAGAAACGTAGATGAAGTGTTAATACACTCGATAGCTTTAATGTTTCAATCAGGATGTAGGGTGTCCTCTATCTTGGGATTATCTCCGGCGGATATAACCGCCAACGGACGTGTAATCTTACGGCAAGGAAAGGGGTCGAATCCTCTGATACTCGTTCCCTCATTTGAGCCACAATGGTGGTTGGATTGCAGAACGTCAGGATTTAACCCCTTTTACTACCTTAATTATATGCGGATATATCGAACTTTTAAAGACTATGCACTAACAATGGCGGATTCTTTTGGCTCAAAAAATGCGGTGACAGCTAGCGCGCGAAAAACGGCGGCTCAAGATGTTTTTGAGGATACTAAAGATATTGAAATCGCTCGTCAA
The DNA here is from genome assembly GCA_023228225.1 of Clostridia bacterium. GTDB lineage: Bacteria > Bacillota > Clostridia > Christensenellales > UBA1242 > JALOBO01. The sequence continues at coordinate 755 of JALOBO010000115.1, read as the reverse complement.
ACGCTAGGACACAAAAGAACGAGTTCTACAGAATATTATGTTACGTCTGAGAAAATGGCAACAACACAAAAGACAACAAAAAAAAGAACTTCAAATGTTAAAGGAAAAAAAGCTTAAAAGGCAACGATATAGAGAGAAGTTAAGCTATATATATTATGAATATATATTACCAATCATTATTTTTTCAATCATTATATTTTTTGTATTTTCTATTTTTATTAACTTTTTTATATAAATTATCATGGGTATAATCAAACGTGGAATTCTCGGTGGATTCTCAAACAAAGTGGCTAACGTTGTTGGCTCATCATGGAAAGGTATCAACACGATGCGTGCCCTTCCCCTTTCAGTTGCAAACCCTCGAACGGCTGCACAAGTAACAAACCGCAACTCTTTTTCCTATTTTTCAAAAATAGGATCTGACGTGTTAAGTACTATTGTTCAGCCTCTGCTTAATCGTGACGCAAAATATATGTCAGGGTATAACAAGTTCATTAAGCTGAATAAAATAGCATATGACTTGGGAGGCTTGGCGGGTTGGGCTCAAAACCCTGTAATTGCTGATGGTGTGCTTTCCTCAACAATCACAAGTGCAACAGCTACAGCGGGTCAATCAAGTATTACCGTCACTGCACCAACAACCCTTGCAAATGCAAAGGATTCAGCGACAGATAAGATGTTTGCGTGTGTTGTTGTGTATCCAACGGCTGATGCAGACCTCTCAAAGGCTCATGCGTACGGTGTGGGAGGGAGCG